>JAYWAC010000281.1:0-9298 GCA_043782755.1 Pseudomonadota bacterium
TCGCGCGTGGTGGAGAACTATCAACGCTTCGATCAGATTGGGCTCGCCAACGGCTGGCTGGAGACCGACGGCGTGCGCATCGCGGTCGAGAACTGGTGGTCGTGCCGCGATCATTCCTGGGGTGTGCGACCGCGTATGGGCATCCGCGAACCGGTGACCGGCGCAGAGGAAGGCCTGAAGGAGCGTGGCTACACCCTCGCCTTTCTGTTCTTTTCCACCGACACCCTGGCCGGCCATGTGCAGTTGAACGGTCGCGAAGGCGAGCCGCGTTATGTCACCGGCGCCATTCGCGACATTGCGAGTGGTCGTGAATGGCTGGTCGACGGTCTCGATCTGGAAGTCGAACTGCATGAGAGCACGCGCCGTTTTCGACATGCCAGCTTGCGCGCCACGCTCGACAACGGCAGCCGTCTCGTCTTGCGCGCCGACGCCATCGGTGCCGCCATCGCCATGCAAGGCCTCGGCTACAGCGGCGGCTATGACGATCGCAAGGGCCTCGGCGTGTGGCGCGGTGCGCAGGTCGTGGAACGCGATTGCTGGGATGTCTCGGCAGCGGCGCGCATCGATTACGGCCATGGCAAGAGCAACGAACACTGGCATCGTATCCAGCCGGTAGCCGTGACCGCCACGCGCGACGATGAGGCTATCAGCCGTGGCACCGGCAGCATGACCCTGGTGTTGAGCGGGCGTATTCCGAGTCTCGGGCTCGACTAAGCGTCATGACCAGCACTGCTCAAGACAAACCGCTCAAGGGCATTCGCGTCATCGAATTCGCGCAGATGGTGGCCGCGCCATCGGCGGCGCTGCTGCTCGCCGATTACGGCGCCGATGTCGTCAAGGTCGAACCGCTGGCAGGCGACAATGCGCGCAATCTGCGCTCGGCCGCCGCTACTGATCTGCCGGTCTCGCCGATCTTCGTCGCCTATAACCGCGGCAAACGCTTGCTGCGTCTCGACCTACGCAACCCCGGTGATCTCGATACCGCACGCCAATTGATCGCAGCGGCTGACATCCTGATCGAAGCCTCGCGGCCGGGCGCAATGGAGCGCCTGGGGCTCGGGCCCGATGCCGCCATGGCGCAGAACCCGCGTCTTATCTATGGCTCGGTGTCGGGCTTTGGCTGGACGGCGTCGGTCAAAGACAAGCGCGGCGTCGATCTGATCGTACAGGCGGAGAGCGGCATCATGGCCATGACCGGCACTCCTCTGGAACCGATGAAGGTCGGCTTCACGGTCGTCGATGCGGCTACCGGTCACGCCTTTTGTCATGCTTTGCTCGCCGCTTTGTTCAAACGCGAAAGAAGTGGGCGTGGCGAACGGGTGCGAGTGAGTCTTTATGACGTCGCGCTGCATCTGCAGTCCGGTCCCTTGGTGGAATACCTCATGACCGGCGTGCAAGTGGCGCGCAGTGGCAACAGCGCCCCCTTGAGTGCGCCGGCCGATCTGTTGCGCTGTGGTGAAGGCGCGATCGTGATCTCGGCCTATCTGCCGAGCCATTGGCTGAGTTTTCTGCACGTGCTGAAGGCCGAAGCGTTGGCCGACGATGCGCGCTTTGTCAGCGTCGCCGATCGCATCACCCATCGCGCGGCCTTGATAGCCGAACTCGAAGCGCGACTCGCACAGGACAGCGCGGCGGCTTGGGAAGCCAAGCTCGGCGCGGCCGGTCTACTGGTTGGCCAGGTCAAGGACTATGCCGCTGTCACGCGCTCGCCCTATACGCTGGAAGCCCAGAGCATCGCGCGCGCGGGCGAGGCCTATGGAGTACAGAACCCGGCCCTGTTCGCCAGTCTGCCACGCGACACGCTCGCGCCGTTTCAGGAATGTGTGCCGGCCGACATCGAGTGGTTGCGGTCGGCCGCCACCGAAGCTCAAGGATCGTCGGCCTGACTGAAGTCGCGCTGGTTCGGCGATCTGACTCAATGGCTGGTCGATGTCATGGATGCCGCGTCCCGTGGCATCGAGCAAGGGTGTGCCGCCGCGCGGCGCGGCGCGAACCCGTACAATGGCCAAGCCTTAGTCGCGAAATTGCACACCATGAAGCAGTCCACCAGCCTCCGCCACGAGCCGCCCGCACCACTCAACGCCGCGCTCACGCGCTTGTTCCGGCGCATGCTCGACGAAATGGATCAGACCGAGAGCAGCGAATGGGACGGGCAGGAAGGTCGCGTCGAGACAAAATGCTACAGCGACCCCGCCCATCTGCACGCTGAGATATCCCACGTCCTGCGCAAATTGCCGCTCTGTCTTGGTCATGCCGATCAACTGCGCGAACCGGGCAGCATGATTGCGCGCGACATCTTTGACCTGCCGCTGCTGCTGGTGCGTGATCGGGCGGGCGAGATTCGAGTGTTGCTGAACGTCTGCCGCCATCGCGGTGCACGTCTAGTGCTGGACGAAAACGAAGTGTGTCGTCGTACCGCCCTGACCTGCCCCTATCACGGCTGGACCTACGATCTCGCGGGCAAGCTGCGCAACATCCCGGCGGCGGCCGGCTTTCCGACCACCGATAAAGCCTTTCATGGTTTGAAACGTCTGCCCTGTGAAGTGCGCCATGGTTTGATCTGGGCAGTGCTCGACGCCGACGCCACCGACATTGACGTCGGCAGCTTTCTTGACGCGATCGACGATGACATCACCACCGTCGGTCTCGGCACGCACCGTTTTTTCCGTCAGCACGTGCGACGCTGCCCGACCAACTGGAAGTTGATGATGGACGCCTTTCAGGAGGTCTATCACATCAAGACCCTGCATCGACGCACCATCGCGCCCTTCTTCCTCGACATGAAAACCGCCGGCGAAGGGGTCGGTCTGCATACGCGCATCCTGGTCGGGCGCGACCAACTGCCTCAGGCACACGACCTGCCGCCACAAGCCTGGGACGTGCGCCGCCATGCGACCCTCACCCACGCGATCTTTCCCAACAGCTTGCTCATTTATCATCCCGACGCCACCAGCCACATGGCGATGTTCCCGATTACGCCCGACGAGATGCTGTTCGTGCACAGCTTCTTGACGCCCCACGACCCGCGTGACGAGCAAGAACGCAGTCACTGGGAGCGCACCTTCGAGATGATCGACAGTGGGGTCTTCAGCGCCGAGGATCTGTTCGTCTCGCAGCAGATCCAGCGCGGCGTCAAATCGGGCGCCAATGACAGCTTCGTTTTCGGCCGCTTTGAACAGCATTTGCGTCGCTATCACGACAATCTCAATAGACTGCTGCGCGAAGGACAAGCACGCAGCTGACGAGCGCCGCGGACTTCACTGCCAGGCACCTCCCCGACGGCAGGTAGTCGCTGCCGTTGGCGAGAAGCTATGCTCGCCCCTCGCACCATCCACAGCAGAGGGCACCCATGGCTACCACACCTGACAACTCCGCCGCCAAGACGTCTGTCGATCGCCTGGCCTATGGTCTGCGCGGTCATATCAATCGTTTCTCCCACACCGTGATCAATGTTTCGGATCTGGCCCGCGCGGTGGAGTTCTATGAAGCGACCTTCCCGGTGCGACGCCGTCAACGCATCAATGGTCCGGCGCAACGCTATGTCGGACTCGGCATCGAGCAGGGTCAGTTCGAAGGCTGGGTGATGGAGAACAAGAAGGACGCCCCGCCACCCGGTGGCCTGGGTGCCGAGTTTCCTGCGCGTTTTCTGCATCTCGTGCAATGGAAGCATCCGACGCCGGTCGGTCATCCCTATCGCGAGGCCAATCACGTCGGCATCTATCGCCAGAACTCGCTGGTCGGCAATCTCGATGAAGCCTATGCGCGGGTGCTTGCCCACGGTGGTCGTCCCTATGGCGAACCGAGCGACATCATTCTCACGCCCGATGGCTTCAAGGTGCGGGTGTTCGCCTATCGCGATCCCGATGGCTCAACCCTGGAAATGATCGGTGCGGAAGATCCGACAGGAAAGAGCGTCTATCCGGGCATGATGCATCACTGCAATCTCAACGTGCGCAATCTCGAGCGCAGCTATCGTTTTTATCACGATGTCATGGGCCTGGATCCGCAGGCCTATCTCGAACCGACCGCATTGCAACCCGCCAGCAACGGCTCGCTTGGCGATGCGCTCGCCAATGGCGACGGCTCAGCCTATCTCGGCGGTATGAATTTCGCCGCGACCTTGATGGGCCTGCGCTCCGATTCGCGCAATCCGCTCGACGTGCTCGAATGGCAGACGCCCAAACCCTATGGCGAGGCTTATGCACAAGCCAATCATCTCGGCATCATCCGTGTCGCGTTTGAAGTCGATGATCTTGCCGCTGCACGCGCGCGCCTGGTGGCTAGCGGTCATTCAGGCGTGGGTCCGATCGAGACCTGGGATCTGGGTGAAGCGGGTACACGCCAAGTCGTTATCTTTCGCGACCCCGACGGCATCATGCTCGAGCTGATAGAAGCGCTGTCATATCCCGCCGCGCGCCCGCCTTTCGCCTGAGCGCATTCACAAGGTCCCGTGGCTGGCTGCAGGGGTTGCCAGCCACGGGTAAGTTACAAGGAGCGGGCTCGCTCAGGTGCCGAGACGACGCATCGCCGCCTGGGTCATGTAATTGTCGTAGACATTGGTCAGGTTGTAGTCGGACTTGAAACCACCAGCGACTTCCGCCGCTTGGTTGAAGCGCGACATGGTGCGGCCCTGGAAGTCGTGGCTGTGATACCAGGTCCAGCTCCAGGCCGGCTTGCCCTTGTCCAACACCTCATTGCTCGCCGTCTTGTACTGACCGAAGCCCGGCTCGCCGCACTTGAACAACTCACCGCGACGATCGTAGGTCAGCATCTGCGGGAACACGAAGTTACGCGCATCGACGTACACGCGCTTCTTGCTGTAAGGCGCACGCGTGAAGCCCGTCGGTTCGGCTTCCAGGATCACCACCTCAGGAATCAGTTCCTTCTGGATAGTAAAGAAGGTCTTGCCGGCCGGGCCGCCATGGGACTCTGGCCGCCAGTTCGGAAGGTCTCCCATCCAGCCGTTCATCGAACTACCGAGGTAGGGCTGACGGCCAACGATCTTGTAATTGCCCCAGGTCAGATAGGGGTCGCCGGCGGCCCATGCGTCCGACAGGTAGAAGTTGAGACCTGCCACGAGCGGCTCGAAACGCTGATTGGTCGGGAAGCGACGCACGCGCTTGAAGGCCGGCAGATAGCCGAACAGATCGGGGAAGTTGCGCTGGTCATAGGGCCATTCGCTCAAGAAGGCGGTGCCCTTGACGTCATTCGGCTCGGTGAACCAGGTCGACTGGTAACGCAGCTTGCCTGCATGATTGCCGGGTATCGGTCCGCTGGTACGGCCCGAGACCTGCTGTTCAGCCCAGACCAGATTGTAGTTGTAAACCACCTGGCCTTCGGCATCGACGGCGTCAGCGATGACGGCGTACATCGATTCGTCGTGACGACCCCAACTCAAGGTCATGTTGGCGATGACTTGAATGCCATTGTCGACTTGCGGAAAAGGCAGACCGCCGATCCACTCCGCGCCGTCGTTGGTCCTGACATTGCCGACTTCGTCGAGCTTCGCACGCCCCTGGTTGGAGAGCGTTGCTTCGAGAAACTCATGGGGAAACATCTTGGTGACGTCGGTGGTGGTGCCTGACGGTGAGATCTGGAACTTTCTGTCCATCTGCGTGACTTCGATCATCAGCGCCGGGTCGACCAGATCCTGCACCAGTTCGATGTTCGACTTGTCGATCCAATCGCCGTTCTTGACCTTGCCCTTGGTGTAGGCCTCGATGCTGAGCAGTTCGTCCGGGTAAGCGCGTCCGATCTCGCCCGACTCCGCCATGATCGGCCACAGCGACCCGAGCACACCGGCTGTCCCTATGCCTCTTGCAGTTTTCTCCATGAACACGCGACGACTGTAATCAAAGTCGTATTTCCTGATGTGAGCCATGATCTTCTTCTCCCCTTGTCGAATTGTTGTCACCACATCTTTGCGATGGATGACTCCGCAATGTCCCTGTTTCGCGGCACGACTCAATGCTCCCCAGCGATCGTTTGTCGGAACCGTGGACACTGTCGAGCCGACAGTAGCGCAATGTTCCAGGCGCCGTGTAGTGTTTTTTTTCAGGACAATTCGACGGAGAGAAACGCTGTACTGCGAACGAATCACACTCTTTCGGTGGGGGTCGAAGCAGCGCGGTAACAAGACGATTTTGTGGTTACCGTTTTTATAGCGGGATAGTAGGTAAGGATGTCGTGCTACACCGTGAGCGGAGGATGATTGAGGCAAAAATTAGAATGAACGTTCAGAAAATAACCACGTAATTCCCTGCTCCCAGCACCGAGCGGCTTGGTTGGAAAAGTCCAAGCATTGAGAAAACGACTTACAAACTCCCACGTGCAAACACCACCCGTCCCTCAAACACCGTCTGCAAGACCTGCGTCTCGCTGATGTCCTGCGGTGCAATCTCAAACAGATTGCGATCGAGCACTATCATGTCAGCGAACTTGCCGACTTCGATGCTGCCGCTGTCTTTCTCCATGCGCATCGCCTGCGCGCCATTGCGCGTGAAAATGCGCAAGGCATCAGCGAGACCAATAGCCTGTGCCGGCGCGAGTGCACCCGGATTCTTACCGTAGGGATCCTTGCGTGTGACCATCGCCTCAATGCCCGGCCAGGGATTGGGTGTGGGCACCACGGACGGCCAATCAGAGCCGTAGATCATGGTCACACCGGCATCGAGCATGGATTTGATCGGCCAGAACTGCTCGGCACGATCGCGACCGATGACTTGCGCCATCATCGTAACCAGAGGTGAGGGATACCACAGAATGGGAGACAACTCGGCGACGGCATCGAGTTGCTTGAAGCGCGGAATATCGACGGGCGAAATCAATTCGGCATGGGCTACCTCATGGCGCAGACCCGAGTTGCCATTGGCCTTGCGCGCGGCCGCGATCGCGTCGAGCGCGGCGCGCGCTGAGCCATCACCGGTAGCGTGCATCTTGACCGTGAGACCCAGCTTGTCGAGTTCGACCAGTGCGCCATTGAGATCAGACTGTGTATGTTGCGTGTGCCCCTTGAAACCTGCGCCATGTTTAGCATCGGGCAGATAGGGTTCGAGCATCACCGCCGTGCGGGTCGGCGGAATGCCGTCGACGAAAATCTTAGCGAAGCCGGTGCGCACATGGGCAGTTTGATCATCGCGCCAATGGGCGCGATTGCGCGCTTCGTCTGCATCGCTCTCGGTCCAAGTTGCACGCCAGGGTCGACTGGTGGCGACACGCATGTCGAGCTTGCCGGCGCGGTCGAGCGCGGCGTAGGCGCGCACGGCATAGCCGTCGGCGAGCGCGTCCTTCATGGCCGTCACACCGAGAGCGTTGACGGTCGCCACCGCCCAGCGCGCCGCCGCCTGATAGTCGGCAGCGCTGCGCTTAGGCAGGCGCTTCATGGCGAAGTAGGCGGCATTGTCGAACAGCATGCCGGTGGCCGCGTGCGTCTTGGCATCGCGCACGATCACGCCTCCCGTGGGATCCGGTGTGTTGGCATCGATACCGAGAGCGGCGAGCGCGCGCGAATTGACCCAAGCATTGTGATAGGTGGAGTCAATCAGAAACACCGGATTGTCGGGCGCGATCTTGTCGAGCATGGCGAGCGTCGGTGGGTTGGCGCTCTCCAAGGTTTCAGCCGCCCATTGACCGCCGCGTATCCATTCACCTCGGGCCTTGTGCGCAGCGCAGTCGTGAACTTTGGCGATGATGTCAGGTAAGGGCGTGACGAAGGGAAAGGTGCATTCCACCAGGTGCTGAAAGCCGCCTTCGATGGGATGCAGATGCATGTCGTGAATGCCGGGCATGACCATACGACCGGCCAGATCGATGATCTTGGTGGCCGGCCCGATGGTCGCCGCCACGTCGACATCACGCCCGACCATAACGAAGCGCCCATCCTTGATCGCCACCGCTTCAGCCCATTGCTGTTGCGCATCGACGGTGTAGATGCGGCCATGACGATAAACGGTATCGGCCGGCTCGGCGGCCAACACGGTAGTCGCCAGACAGGCGCTAACCAAGCAGATCAGTGTACGCATCAGTGCAAACTCGCGAGTGGGACGATGCGCGTAAGCCTAGCGGAAAGTGGAGCGAGTCCGCAGCAGCGAGCCACAGGCCTGCTGTTTCATTGCAGGCTCTGCCACCGCCATGCTAGCGTCCGGGGCCGAAAACAACGCGGAGCTGTCAATGGAAGTCGGAGTATTCATGATGCCGTCCCATCCGCCGGAGCGCGATTTGCGCGAAGGCTTTGAATGGGATCTGGAACACATCACGCTGTGCGATCGTCTAGGCTTTGCCGAAGCCTGGATAGGTGAGCACTTCACCGCGCCCTGGGAGCCCAATCCCGCGCCCGACATCCTGATCGCCCAAGCCCTGCTGCGCACCGAGCGCATCAAGCTCGCGGCCGGCGCACATCTGCTGCCCTATCACCATCCGGCCGAACTCGCTGGCCGCATCGCCTTCATGGATCACATCGCCAAGGGGCGCTTGATGTTCGGTGTCGGCGCCGGCGGCCTGCCGAGTGACTGGGCGCAGTTCAATGTCGACGGCATGGGCGGCGAGAATCGCGCCATGACCCGCGAAGCGCTCGACATCATTTTGAAGCTCTGGACCTGCGACGAGCCGTTTGAGTATCGCGGCAAATATTGGAACGTGAATGGCATCGCGCCGATGTTCGAAGGTCGCTTGCAGCGTCACCTGAAGCCCTTGCAGAAACCCTATCCACCGATAGGCATCGCCGGCCTCTCGCCGCGCTCCGATACGCTGGAAATGGCCGGCGAATTGGGCTTCATGCCCTTGAGCTTGAACCTCTCGCAGGAATATCTGCGTGACCATTGGGCTTCCGTAGTGCGCGGTGCTGAGCGTGGCGGGCGTGTCGCCAATCGCCAGGACTGGCGTGTGGTGCGCGAGGTCTATATCGCCGACACCGACGCTGAGGCGCGCAAGCTGGCCTTGAACGGCATGATGGGTCGCGCCTATCGCGAATATCTCTTGCCGCTGTTCGGCTCCTTCCGTCTGTTGTCGGTGTTCAAACACGATCAGAGCGTGCCGGATTCGGATGTCACGCCGGAGTATCTGGTCGAGCACAACTGGTTAGTCGGTTCGCCCAGCACCGTCGCCGGCAAGCTCGGCGACATGGTGCAGGAGTCGGGCGGCTTCGGCACCCTGCTGGTGATCAACTTCGACTTCAAGGATGAGTATTCAGCCTGGTCCGCCTCACAGGCGGCCTTGATGCAGGACGTGCTGCCGCAGTTCAATCGCAGCGCCGCGGCTTAAAGTCCATCGACTGCTCGCGACGCGCCAAGGCGTCGCGAGC
>JAYWAC010000282.1:0-9283 GCA_043782755.1 Pseudomonadota bacterium
GGCTTCGGAGAACGGAACCGTCGCGCCGGTTCGGCGATCCTTGGCATTGATCAGCTGCAATACGCCGATGACTTCATCTTCATGATTCTTCATCGGCACGGTGAGAAAGGATTCCGAGCGATAACCTGTCTTCCCATCGAAGCTCTTGGTTCCGGTGAAATCGAAGCCCTTCGCGGCGTAAGCATCGGCGATGTTGACGGTTTCATCGCGCAGAACCGAATAGGCGACAACCATTGAATTGTTCGGCCGCCCTTCATCGTCGTAAAGCCGCACCGGATAGAATGGCACTTCCACTCCCGTCGTGCCGCCCATCGCAATATTCAGCGAGTCGGTGCGCAGGATCTCGAAGTGGACGAGTTTCTTGTCGGCATCCACCCGGTATAGGGTGCCGCCATCGGCATTCGTGATTTTTTTTGCGGCGACCAGAATCGCCTCGAGCAGGCGATTGGTATCCTTAACCTTGGACAAGGAGATGCCGACCTCATTGAGCTCCTCCAGTCGGCGGAAGAGTTCGGTGGAGGTCGGTTCACTCATCGTAGGTTTTTTGCCGGGCTGCAATGCCCCGAAGCGTCGTGGTTTACTTGATGCAAACGGCCCTGACCTGAAGCATATCCGTCACGCCCTGCAGCACCTTTTCGATGCCGTCCTGCTTTAGAGTGCGCATCCCCTCTGCGAGCGCAGTGGCAACGATCTCGACGACGCGCGCATGCTCCTGGATATGCTTCTTCACCGTGTCGGTGCCGACCAGCAACTCATGCAAGCCAACCCGACCTTTGTAACCCGTCCCGCCGCAGACGTCGCAGCCGACCGGGGTGTAAAGCGTGAATTGCCCCTTGTCGTCCGCAAACATCTTTACCCATTCCCTGTAAACAGTCTCGTAAGCTGCTTTGGGATCGCGTTTCCAATTCTCGGTATTGCGCAACTCGACACTGTACTCTTCGAGAATTGCCTTGAGTTCTTCCTGGGTCGCGACATGCGGGGTTTTGCACTTCGAGCACAACCGTTTTGCCAGTCGTTGCGCGAGAATCCCCAGCAACGCATCGGCGAAGTTGAACGGGTCCATGCCCATGTCAAGCAGCCGGATAATGGACTCCGGAGCGCTGTTGGTATGCAAGGTCGCAAATACCAGGTGGCCGGTCAAGGAAGCTTCGATGCCGGTTGACGTAGTTTCCTTGTCACGCATTTCGCCGACCATGATGATGTCCGGATCGGCTCGCAGAAAGGCCTTCATTGCCACTGCGAATGTCAGTCCGGCTTTCGGATTCATCTGGACCTGACGCAGACCTTTTTGCGTGATTTCAACCGGATCTTCTGCCGTCCAGATTTTGGTTTCGGGCGTATTCAGATAGCCGAGGACGGAGTGCAATGTGGTGGTCTTGCCGGAACCGGTAGGACCGGTGACGAGAAAGATGCCGTGGGGCAGATGAATGATGTGATCGATACTGGCGGTGGTGGTGTCGTCCATGCCGATCTGCTCAAGCTGCAGTCTACCGGCCTGCTTGTCGAGCAGCCGCAGCACCACGCGTTCGCCACTGCCGGAAGGAATGGTCGAGACCCGCACGTCTACCGGTCGGTTGGCGATACGCAGAGAAATGCGGCCGTCCTGCGGCACGCGTTTCTCGGCGATGTCGAGCTTGGCCATGATCTTGATGCGCGACACCAGCAAGGGGCCAATCGCGGCCGGCGGCTCCATGATCTGACGCAGCACACCATCGACGCGCAAACGGATCGAGAGTCGCGACTCAAAGGGTTCGATATGGATGTCGGAAGCGTTCTCGCGTATGGCCGCGCTCAACACGCCATTGATGAGGCGGATGATCGGCGCATCGTCAGCGCTTTCCAGCAGATCGGTCGGTTCGCGCAATTCATCGACCAAGTCCGCCAAGTCGAATTCCTCGCCGAGATCGGCCATGGTCTGGCCATTACCCTGCGCGCTGCCTTCATAGGCGCGTTGCAGTTCGGTCTCGAATTGATCATCGGTCAGCGGCACCAGTGGCAATGCGCCGCCGGCCAGTCGCTGGGTCTCGGCGAGTGCCGCCAGCGGCGCGTTGACGCGAAATACCATGACGCGCTCTGCGCCGCCCGCTTCGCGCACGAACACGCCGTGGCGACGGGCGAAGGCGAACGGCACGTTCATTCCAACAGACCGTCCGTGGCCGGCAGGCGCGGCGCATCTTCGCGCAGCAGGCTGCCCTTGCGTTGCGGTTCTTCGGCTTCCTGGCGCTGGCGCAGTGCATCGTAGCGCGTCGTGGCGGTGCTGAGGTTGCCCTCGCGATCACTGATGATGGTCGGGCGCAGAAACACCATGAGATTGGTTTTGGTGTGATTGTTGCGCGCATCCTTGAACAGATGACCGAGTAGCGGAATGTCGCCGACCCAGGGGATCTTCTGATTGTTCTCGGTCAGATCGTTCTGAATCAGACCACCGAGCACCACGATGTCGCTGTTATCGACCAGCACGGTGGTCTTGATCGAACGCTTGTTGGTGATGAGGTTGGCGCCGCTGGTAGCAGTATCGACACTCGACACTTCCTGTTCCAGTTCGAGGGTGACGGTGCCACCTTCGTTGATCTGGGGTTTGACCTTGAGCAGGATGCCGACGTCCTTGCGTTCGATGGTCTGAAAGGGATTTTCGGGTGTGGTCGTACTGTTGTTGAACGAGCCGGTGACGAAGGGCACGTTCTGACCGACCACGATTTCGGCTTCGGCGTTGTCCAAGGTCATGAGGCTCGGCGTCGATAAGACATTCGTATAGCGGTCGCCGCTGAAGGCATTGAGCAGGGCGCGAATGTCGCCGCCGCGCAGATAGCCGAGCGACAGGCCGTCGGCGAAGCCGAACGCACCCTTGGTCAACGCTTTGGTGAGGTCGGGTGCAACGACGCCGCCGGAGAAGGTGCCGCCGGTGACGATGCCGGTGTTCGGCTGGCTGGTGCGCCATTGGACGCCGAGTTCGGCCTGACGCGAGGTGCTGAGTTCGGCAATGATGCCTTCGACCAGCACCTGATTGCGACGCACGTCGAGCTTGGTGATCACCTCCCGCAGCATCTTCAACTGGCGCGTCGGCGCCTGAATGATGAGGGTATTGGTGGCCTCGTCGGCTTGGATGTTGGAGGCGCCGGGTGTGGCGGCACTGGGCGCGGCCGCCGCCATGCCTTCCGGCCGCGGTGCCACGCCGTGACCGCGGCCCTCACCGCTATTGCCGTTGCCGCTACTTTCGTGGGGCACGCTTTCACCGGTAAGCACGCCCTGCAATACCGGCATGAGATCGGTCGCCGTGGCAAAACGCAGCGGAACGACCTCGACACTGTCGGGGCCGCGATCAGGCACGTCGAGTGCCGCGATCAGACGGTGGAAATGTTCAATCTCGCCGGGCTCGGCCTGTATCAGAACGGTATTGGTGCGGCCATAGGCGATGAACTGCGGACCGCTCAGTCCCGGGCCCTGCTGTTTGCCGGGCTCGCCCGAGAGTGAGTTCATGACCCGCGCGACGTCCTCGGCTTCGGCATTCTTCAGCTCATAAAGCTGCGTGGTCTTGTTCGAGGCGGTATCGAGCTGCGCGACGATGCGCATTATGCGGCGCACGTTGACGCCGGAGTCCGCCACCACCAACACATTGCTGGCGGCAAAGCCGGCCAGATGCGCTTCCTGGGGCAGCAGCGGACGCAACACCGCCACCAGCTCCGGCGCACTTACGTGCCTGACTGGCACGACGGCGGTGACCAGCGCGTCGTTGTCCTGGGCGATGAAGGACGCGGTAGTGTCCTGGCCTTCCTGCTTGGCGGTGGCATCGGGCACGATCTTCACCACGTCGCCACTCGGAATGGCGGCGAAGCCGTGTACTTTCAAGATCGAGAGGAACACATCGTAGAGCGCCTTGGCGTCGGTCGGCGCCGAGGAAATCACTGTCACATTGCCCTTTACGCGTGGGTCGACGACGAAATTCTGACCCGTGATATCGGACACGCTGGAGATGAAGGCGCGAATGTCGGCGTCGCGCAGATTGATGGTGAACTCACCATTGTCTTGTTTGACGATGCCACTCGGTTCAGGCGCCGCGAAGGCGAAGAGCGGCAGGCAGAGCAGCACGGTGAGCAGGGCCTGACGCAGCCCGAACAGCAAGCGATGCAAGGGGCGCGGATCTGTAAAAAGCACGATGGTCGAGTTCTCCCTGAAGCGGACGGGCCGACCGTCGCGATGGTAGCAGAAAGCCATAGCGGTACTGCGGCGCGGCACACTGGCGTGAGATGACGATCGGGATAGAACCGGTCTCAAAACTAAGCGAGCGCAGTCAGTTTGCGCGTCGCCGGAGCGCAGGAACCGGAGCATATACAGAAATATGTGAGGATTCCGAGCACCGCCGACGCGCAAAATGGCAAGCGCAGCAGTTTTGAGACCGGTTCTAGCCGCACAGGACTATTCCGTGGGCTCGCTCTGATCGGGTTCAACGGCATCGTCGGCGGGCGGTTCCTCTACCGGCGCACTGCTGTCGACGTCCTCGGGCGGCGGTTCGTACTGCGCTGCCGGTGGCACATAGGGCTGGGGTTGATGCAACACGCCCTCCATCACACTGCGCCTGACGGCTTGCATCGGTTGCACCACGTAGGCCGCTGGCACGTTGCCCGGCATCGCTATCGCCATCGGCATCGGCGCCAGGTTGCCGTCGCTTGCGCCACCCGCGCCGATGGACGGCTCAAGCAAGGTGAGGGCTTTCAGTTGACCCTGCTGCTCGACCACCACCCGCCGCGCTTCGATGTAGCGGATAACCGCGTCGCCCAACAGGGTTTCGCCAATCTTGCGTGCCTCGGCACTCGGTCCATCGCCGGCAATGATGGCGCGGCGCTTGGCCGGGTCCTGCTTGTAAATGATGCCTTGCAGCTTGAGGGCGAGGGCGGCCTCGGGCAGGGCAGCCGGTGCCTTGTCGCCGAGTTCGGCGGCTGATGGTTTGGGCAGCGCCTTTTCGCTGTGGGCCTGGGCCGCCTTGGCGGCATCGAAATGCCCGAATAATTCGCTGTTGGCCAACTGACCGAGGTTAGAGCTTGGCGTGGTGGGTGGCAGGGGCGCGTCATGGCCACCAGCGTTGGATAGTGCTGGCGCTGACTTCGCCAGCCTGCTGTCGCGTATGCCTTGGCCTTGTACCAACAGCGTCGCCACCAGCAACACGGCCGCCAGCACCAAGGCCGCGCCGGGCAGCAGGAGCGGAGTGGGAGGCAGCTTACGCACGAAATTCATCGAGGCCATGAGATTCCTGATCTACTGAAACGCGATGCATGATCGCGGTCACGCTGTCATCCACGCTGCCATCGCATCTTAGTGCTGAGGCAAGCGCGCCAAGTGCTCGGGCTTATAACACGTCACTGCGTCCCGCCCTAGAGCGCTCGCCGACCGTCATCACCGCCGCTTAAATACGCACTGATCCGGTGTTGCTCGCGCGCTACCCTGCATGGCAGACCAGTAAAACATCGACGTCGTTCAACCGCCGTGGCAATTGTCATGGAAATCTCACGTCGCGTTCAAACCGTTCGTCACGGTGTCGACATATTCGACCGTTAGGGTGCGCGCCTCTAACCACTGCGCGGTCGCGTCTTCCTCCATGCATAGTGCTCAATTTTCGGCGCGCGGCTTGCACACCCTGCGGCTACTCGCTTTGTTCGTGGGTGCTAGCACGGGTTTGTTCGGCTGCACTCATCAGCCCCCCACTGTGGCAAGCATCGCGCCCGCGCCTCTCGGCAATATCGAGATCGACGCGCGCGTACTCGATGTCTTACGTCGACATCCTGCCGAAATCATCGCCGCGCTCAGCGCCTATCAACAACAACAGGCGGCTGCCCAGGAGGCGACCCGCGCAGCGGTGCTGAAGAGCCATCTGGCGGCGCTCGATATCACGCGCTTGGTCGCGAACTCACCTCGACGAGGTGCCGGTGACAGCAAACTTACGTTGGTCGAGTTTTCCGATTTTCAATGTCCCTACTGTGGCAAGGCCCATGCGGGCTTGCAGACCTTTCTGTCGCGCCATCCTGAAGTCAGTCTGGTCTACAAGCATCTGCCTTTGACGGACATTCATCCGCAGTCGTTGCCGGCGGCGCGTGCTGCTTGGGCCGCGCAGCAGCAGGGCCGGTTCTGGGAATTCCATGACGCACTGTTCAGCGATCAGAAGCAGCTCGGCGAGACGCGCTATGTGGCTATCGCGCATGAGCTTGGTCTCGATCTCAAGAAGTTCGACAGCGATCGCGCGAGTGCGGCCGCCGACCTTGCGATCAAGGCTGATCTCGCCCAGGCCAACGACCTCGAGATCAGCGGTACGCCGTTCTTTCTGATCAACGGCATCGCGACCTCGGGCGCACTGCCGGCCGAAGGCTTTGAACAATTGCTGGCCGAAGCACGCAAGGACGCGGTCAGCAACGCGTCGCCACCAACTGCCAAGCCGTAGATGAAAGACCTTCGAGACTAACGGTCGCGTCGCGCGGTGAATGTGACAGTTGTGTGTCGAGTGCAGTCACATCGCTGTCATTTGTCACTCTGATACTCGCGTCACTAAACGTTCATCAAACCACAAACTGCACGACATCTAGCGCAGGCAAATTGCTCGGCGGCATAGGGCTGGTACAAGACACGCCGGCAACGACCAAGCCGCGCATGGATAGGAAACGGGCCGAAAGCGGGGCCAGACGCAACTGCACTGCATGGCACAGCAGCGTGATTGCGGACAGGGAAGACGAGCGATGAATGAAGGGATTGCTACCCGCAAGGCAGGACTCGGGACTCTTGGGATTAATGCTACTCACTAGAACTTATGGAGCTTGATATGCAAATGACGACTCAACTTAAGGCTATCGCACTGGCAGTGGGCATGACCCTCGGTCTCGGCGCGCAGGCCGCACAAATCAGCTCGGATCAGCTGAACCTCGGTTCCAACGTTGGTGGTGGCACCGGCGCCGGCAGCCTGGTGCTGGCCATGATCGACGCGGCTGCTGGCCGCTCGCTGGTATTCAACACCGGCCTGACCGCTGCGGGTTTCGACGCGCAGTCCACCGCCAGCTTCAACGTGGCCATCCAGGCGGCCGATCGCACCAAGCTGAACACCTTCATCGGTGGCGTAACTAACCTGTCCACCTTTCGTTGGAACATCGCCGCGATTGACAATCGTGTCAGCGATTTAAATGGCAACGTCGGTGGGCCCTTTTGGGATTCCTATGGCTTCCAGTCGACCGCCAAGGTCGGCACCGCCATTACGCCGGCCAATGGTCCTGACAGTGCGGACCCGGCTATCACCACCACGCTGACCAAGGCCAACGTGTTTTTCAACGCGCAGAACTCGGCGACCGGCAATCCGCTCGCCACGGGCAATGTGGTGGTGACGACCAATGCGGCCAGTCCGTCGGCTTTCGCCGGCAACTGGGGCAGCAACATCGCCAACTCCGGCTCGTTCAACAACACCGGCCTGCTGGGCGATTCGCTGAGCTACTTCTTCTATCACGGCGTGGGCGCCGATCCGGGCCTCGGTCAGGTCGCCTCTGATAAGTACAAGGGCAAGTGGTCTCTGAACTTCAGCGCCGCGCAAGGCACCGCCTTGTCCTACACCGTCCCTGTCGCGGCTGTGCCGGTACCGCCGGCCGTGCTGCTGATGGGTTCGGCAGTAGCTGGCTTGGCCGCAGTGCGCCGTCGTAAAGCGTCTTAAATGACGCAACTTCATAGAATCAAATCGAGGGTTTTTTCATGATTCGCAATTACGTTATGCAAGCGGCGATCGCGACTGCTTTGGCCGCTACCGCGGGCAGCGCCTTCGCCTATCTGCCGAGCGGCAACACCGATGCCGACAAAGTTATCTACTGGTCCGGCGCGAGTGCCTCTACCCAGAGCGCGCAGGACGCCATCATCGACTTCGTGTGCGATGGCTCTGCTGGCCCTATCAATGTCATGTCCCGCGCCAGTAACTGGGCCGTGGCGTGTAATTCCACAGTGGCCAAGACCTCGGCGCTGGGCACTGGCCGCGTGATAATCGTCAAGCGTGACAACGGCGGTTCCGGCGTCGGCGTCGGCCCGCTGCAGCAGGGTGTGGCAATCAACTTCCTGGACGTCAGCACCGGTGCCGGTGGCAACTGCCTGGGCGCCGATGTCGCCAAGACCAGTTCCAACGGTACGGCCTACTCCGAGCGCAGTTGTGGCGCCCTCAACGTCGCCGGCGGTCATGCGCCGGACATCGGTAGCTCGGACATCGAGCCGACCATGTTCACCGGTCTGAACGCACCGGTGCTTAACCTCTCCGATGGTCCCGGCGTGCCGGCCAATGGCACGCCTTTTCCGTTCGACCCGAACGGCGCGGCTTTCGCCAAGACGGCGGTACTCGGTGACCTGGTGTTCAACACCCCGATCACCACGGACCTCTATCAGGCACTGCAGGCTGCCCAGTTCGACGCCAGCAGCCCCTGCTATCCGAGCGTGAGCAACGCGGCTTACACCGCTGCTGTGCAAGTGAACGCGGATGACCCGGCGACCGCCGTCGACGAATCTATTTCGGCGCCGCGCGGTGACACGGAAGAGTGCATGCCCTCGCTGACCCGCGAAGAGATCGCTTCGATCTTTACCGGTCAGATCAAGAACTGGGAAGAGTTCAAGGTGCTGAACACCGCCACCAACACCACCATCGATCTGCGTACCGCCGCCGCCAACGCGGGTCTGACCTTGCCGCCGTTGCGGGGCACAGGCACGCCGGTGCAGATCTGCCGTCGCGTACCGGGTTCCGGCACGCAAGCGCAGTTCAACGCCGAGCATCTGGCGGTCAATTGCGCGAGCGGTGTGGTGGGCCCCAAGGCAGCGACGACCATCACCTTGCCGTTCGTGGCTGAGAACTCCTCGGCCACCAACGTCGAACAGTGCTTGAGCGACTTCAACAATCGCACCAACACCAGCAACAAGAATGGTGGGCAAGTGAAGCGCTGGGCTATCGGCCTTCGCAGCACCGAGGCGTCGAGCCTGCCCTTGCCGACCAGCCCGTTCTGGAACTACAACTACCGCTTCGTCAAGATCGATGGCATTGCGCCGACGATCGAAAACGTGCACCGCGGTGACTATTGGAACTTCGCGACACAGAACCTGCAGGCTTCCCCGACCGCCAATGCCGACACCCTCGCGGTGTTCGACATCATCGCGGACAAGGCCTTCACCGTTGCGGGTCTGAAGAACCTCAACAATGACTGCAAGCATGGCTTCGGTCGCGGTTGCTGGCTCGGTACGCCGAAGGTTGCCGGCGCCTCGCCGGAAGTGTTCGACGTTGATTTGTTCGCGG
>JAYWAC010000283.1:0-9260 GCA_043782755.1 Pseudomonadota bacterium
GCGTAAGCTGTTACACATCGCCTTCGGCGTCCTTAAATCCAACCGACCGTTCGACCCACAAACCGCTCTTGCATGACCCTCGGCAAGACGGTATCTACAACGCGGCATTTGAATCCTCGGCCGCGCCTTTGCGCGCGGCCAACACCTCTCGCACGAAGGGCACGGTCAATGCCCGTCCCTGCGCCAAGGCAATCTGATCCAGTTCATCGAGCAAGGCCACCAGGGTCTTCATGTCGCGACGCTCGCGGAGCATGATGAACTCGATCACCGCCTCCGACAGTTCCAGCCCGCGTTCACGGGCACGGCCGCGCAGCACCGCAGCTTTTTCCTCATCGTTGAGCTCATGCAGTTGATAGATGAGACTCGCCTTCAAACGTGACCCGAGATCGGGCAGGGCAAAGGCTGGTTCAGCACGCGCCGACCACAACAGCCAGCGCTCGCTGGCGTGCATCGCGTTGTAGAGATTGAACAGGCGTCGTTCCCAACCGGCATGACCGACACAGACATCGATATCATCCAACGCCACCATGTCGACGCTGTCGAGATCGTCCAGCAGTTGTTCGCCGTCGGGAAAAAGTTCGCGCAGTGGCACATACATCGTGCGCACGCCGCTGCTCGCGACTGCGACTATGGCGGCTTGCAACAAATGACTCTTACCGCTTGCCGCGCCACCACGCAGGTGCACGACGCGCGCGCCGCTGCGCCCCGACCACTGCTGCACGGCGCGCAGCGCTTCACTGTTGGCGCCGGGCAGAAAGCTTGCGAAGTCGTGGTGCGCGGTCTTGAACAGATCGAGCGTCAACTGCGGTTCGGCGCCGCGCGCGCTCATAGGCCGTAGAGTGCGCTCTTGAGATATTCGTCGCGCGAGTGACGCAACAGTACGACCACCACAGCAGCTACCGGCAAGGCCACCAAGACACCGAAGAAACCGAACAACTGACCACCGGCCATCACCGCGAAAATCACCGCAACCGGATGCAGGCCGATGCGATCACCGACCAGCATGGGCGACAACACCATGCCTTCCAGCAGCTGACCGACACCGAACACCGCCGCCACGCCCATCAGATGGGCGACATCGTGGAACTGCAGGAAGGCCGCCACCACCGCCGCCGACAAGCCGACGATCACGCCCATGTAGGGCACGAAGCTAACCAGGCCCGCCACCATGCCGATCACGAAGGCCAGATCGAGCCCGGCTAGCCACAAGCCGCTGGTATAGATGACGGCCAGCGCCAGCATCACCGTCAGCTGACCGCGCAGGAATTCCGCCAGCACCGCGTCGATTTCGCTGGCCAGTTTGCTGATCGTCGGCGCGGCGCGTTGCGGCAATAAGTCGCGCACCGCCGCGACCATGAGATCCCAGTCACGCAGCAAGTAGAAGGTCACCACCGGCAGCAAGAACAGATAAGTCAGCCAGCCGAGCAACACCTGACCGGAACGGCCGAGAGACGACATCACTTGCCCGGCGACCGAACCGACCTGACGCCAGTGCTCGACGATGGCACTGCGCAAGGCTTCGATGTCGATGCTGACCACGTCGCGGCCGATCATGGCGGCGATGCGCGGCGCGACCTGTTTCTGCAACCAGTCCAGCGCTTCGGGAATATTGTTCAGAAAAGCGATGGTCTGATGACTGAGCATCGGCAGCAGCACCACCAGCGCCACGATGCCGATCACGAGCATGATGCCGAACACCGTCAACACGCCGAGCGTGCGACTCGCGCCCAGACGCTCGAGCCGATCGACCAGCGGGTCGCCGAGATAGGCCAGCAAGGCGCTCAAGAGAAACGGCGTCAGCATCGGCGCGAGTAGATACAACAGCCAGCCGCCGGCCACCAGCAAGGCGAGGATGAACCATTGGCGTGAATCGACGAGCGTGTTCAACGTGTTCATGGTAGTAACTCGTAGGTGTCGCTGCGCGCCGGCATTGGCGCTAACACGTGACCAAAGGCGATGCTCTGCGCCAAGGCGGCGCGACCACCGCGCGCGGTAATTTCATACACCACATGCTGGTTGTCGACGCTGCGCAAGAACAGCGCGGAAATACTGTCCAGCGTGTCGAGATACTTCGACAGCCGCGCATAGTCCGCCGCCGTATTGACGCCGACCACGGACAGACTGACGCGCTCGGCACCGACCAGCATGCCGGGCTCGGCGTAGCGGTGCGCCAGTGCGTCACCGAGTGCATCGACACCCTCTTCGACGATGGCTTCACCGAGGGCACCTTCCTGTGTCCATTCCAGCGTCTCGCCCTCGACGTCCAGCCGCCAACGCACTTCCCAGACCTGCGCACTCGCCGCGTGCAGATAGCCGACCAGCACCGCCGCCGTCCCATAACGACTGGCCAGTTTGACCGCGCCATCGGACAGCGACTGCCACGCCTGGGCGGCGTTCAGTGGGCCGCGCTCTTCGCTGTCCATGCGCGGTAACACCACCGGCAGCGCACGCGCATCGGCGCGGCGCTTGAGTGTCTCGCCGAGCTTGCCGGGCGCTTCGGCGCCGATCAGTGTGCGTCCCTGCGCGTCATCGGCAATCAGGAACACCACGGTGTCGGGGCGCTGCTTGCCCCAGGTGCCAATGCCGCGTTCTTCGAGCTCACGCTGCAGCACGTTTTCATCGAAATGCGCATTGAGGGTGAGGCCGCCGTCGGGCGCATTGCCATAGGCGTATTGCAGTAACAGGGTCGAGGCGCGCGCCAGCAAGGGGCGCGCGCCAGCATCGTTCGGGGTGTGGCGGTTGCCGGTCAGTTTGACGAGCACTTCGGCCAGCGCCGCAGCGCTGGCGCGCGAACGCTCGGCCGGGCTGCGATCTTTGACCGCCACGCTGGCGTTATACAGCCCGCTCACATCACGTGCGGCAAGTGGCGCGGCGAGCGCGCACAGCAACACGGCTGCGACCACGCGCTTCACCCCCCTCGAACTCTCTCGCGTCATGCTCTACTCGCTGCGGCCGAGCCGCTAGGCTGCGGCCCGCTATGGTAACAGGCCGACGAAAATCGCTGTGAACACCGATGATTTCCGGGTGCTTCGAGCGCCTGATAACATGCGCCCCCATGAGCACCCACGACAGCAGCACAGAGCAAAAGGGCTTGTCCTATCGCGCCGCCGGCGTTGATATCGAGGCGGGCGAGGAACTGGTCAGACGCATCGTCCCCGCTGCACGCGCGACCCATCGCAGTGGCGTGATCGGCGGCCTTGGCGGTTTCGGTGGGCTGTTCGATTTGCGCGCTAGCGGTTACCGCGATCCGATACTGGTGTCCGGCACCGACGGTGTCGGCACCAAGCTGCTGCTCGCCATCGAGACCGGGCGTCACGACAGCATCGGCATCGATCTCGTCGCGATGTGCGTCAACGACGTGGTGGTGCAGGGCGCCGAGCCTTTGTTGTTTCTCGATTACTTCGCGACCGGCGCGCTCAGCGTCGAAACCGGCGCGGCGGTCGTGCACGGTGTCGCGCGCGGTTGCCAGCAAGCAGGCTGTGCCCTGCTCGGCGGTGAGACCGCCGAGATGCCAGGCATGTACGCCGCCAAGCACTACGACCTGGCCGGCTTCTGCGTCGGCGCAGTGGAACGCGAGCGGCTGATCGACGGCACCCAGGTGCGCGCCGGTGATGCGCTGCTGGGACTCGCGTCGAGCGGCGTGCATTCCAACGGCTATTCCCTGGTGCGCGCGATCCTGAAGCGCGGCGAACATCGCCTCGACGCCGCCTTCGGCGACGGCACGCTGGCCGATGCGCTACTGACCCCGACCCGCATCTACGTCAAACCACTGTTGAAGGCGCTGGCGACAATCGACATCCACGCCCTCGCCCACATTACCGGCGGCGGCCTGACGGAGAACATTCCGCGCGTGATCCCCGCAGGCCTCTCGGTGCGCATCGATCTCGCGAGCTGGCGCTTACCCGGGTTGTTCACCTTTCTGCGCGATGCCGGCCAGGTGGCCGAAGCCGAGATGTTGAAGACCTTCAACTGCGGCATCGGCATGGTGGCCGTGGTCGCCCCTGGCGACGTCGAGGCGGTCAGCCGTGTGCTGTCTGAAGCCGGCGAACAGGTCTATCGCCTTGGCGAAGTCATCAACGGCGGTGAGGGCGTAAGTTACACCGGCACGCTGGCCTGAGTCTGCGCGCCACGGCGCACGCGACGCTCCTCCAGGGTTTCCTCCACGGCGGTCAGAAAGCCGCGCAGAATCTGCACTTCACTGTCGCGCAATTCGGCGCGACTCAATAGACGGCGTAGCCGCCGGTCGAGCAGCTTGGGCTTGTGCGGTTCGTAAAACTCGACCGCCGCCATCACCCGCATGCAGTGACGCTGCAAGTCGGCGACGTCTTCGGCGCGCGCGGCTTGATCGGAAAGGCGCCGATTGCGACGCATGGGCGCGACCACCAATGGCGCGGCGGCATACAACTCATACGCGATGATCTGCACCGCCTGGGCCAGATTGAGCGAACTGAAATCAGGCACGGTCGGAATCTCGATCAACCGCTGGCAGAGATCGAGGTCGGTATTGCTCAAACCACTGCGTTCGGGCCCGAATACCAGCGCCACCTGCGCGCCGTCACGCGCCACGATATCAGCCGCCGCAGTGCGCGGATTGAAGGTCGGCCAATCGATGCGTCGGCCACGGGCGCTGGTCGCGTAGACCACGTCCACGCCGACCAGCGCCTCGGCCAGGCTTGCATGGAGCCGCGCGTTGATCAGCAGATCGGCCGCGCCCACCGCCAGCGCGGTGGCGGACGCGTCGGGGAAACGCTCCGGTGCAACCAGATGCAGTTGGGCAAGACCCATGGCCTTCATGGCGCGCGCGGCACCGCCAATATTGCCGGGATGAGAGGTGCCGACCAGCACCACACGCACACGCGCCGCGAGCGGTGGAACAGCGGGATGGGCTGGGGCTTCGGGTTGGTCCACGGTCTGACACTGACTATCGGGTAGAATCTTCGCCATTCTAATCTCCGGATCGCGCCATGCATCCCATGCTCAATATTGCCGTACGCGCGGCGCGCCGCGCCGGCACCGTGATCGTGCGCGGCCAACAGCGCTTATACGAAGTCAAAATCACCCGCAAAGGCCACCAGGACTACGTCACCCAGATCGACAAGGATGCCGAGTCGGCCATCATCGACACCCTGCTCACCGCCTATCCCGATCACCAGATCATTGCCGAGGAATCGGGCACCAGCGGTCGCGATGGCGACTACGTGTGGCTAGTCGACCCGCTCGATGGCACGCTCAACTTCATACATGGCTACCAGCATTTCGCGGTTTCGATCGCGCTCGTGGTGCGGGGTCGCGTCGAACAGGCGGTGGTCTACGACCCGATGCGCGACGAACTCTTCACCGCCTCGCGCGGCGCCGGCGCGCAGTTGAACGGTCACCGCCTGCGCGTGAGCAAGGTCCAGCACCTCGAAGAGGCCTTGCTCGCGACTGGCTTCCCGGTGCGCCGCAAGGCCCACATCAAACCCTTTCTGGCGTCGTTCACGACCGTCCTCGAGCGCTGCGCGGACGTGCGCCGCGCCGGTGCCGCCGCCCTCGATCTGGCCCATGTCGCCTCCGGCCGGCTGGACGGCTTCTGGGAATTCGGTTTGCAGCAATGGGATATCGCCGCCGGCGCGCTGTTGGTGCAGGAGGCGGGCGGTCTGGTCGGTGATCCCGATGGTGGCGAGAACCATATGGACAAGGGCGACATCGTGGCGGGCAATCCCAAAGTCTTTCGCCAATTGCTCGGCGCGCTGGCGAGCCGCGAAGGCGGCCGCGCGGCGACCGCAGCACAACTCTGAGACGAGGGCGGCGGGCCATGGATAGGGTCAGCATCATCCTGCCAGCCAAGAACGAGGCGGACAATCTCGTGCGCCTGCTGCCAAGCTTGCGTGCCGCGCAACCCGACGCCGAGATCATCGTGGTCGACGATGGCAGCAGCGACAACACCATCACAGTGTGCGCGGCGGCCGGCGTGCGCTGCGTGTCCCATCCCTATTCGATGGGTAATGGGGCCGCCGTCAAGACCGGCGCGCGTAACGCCAGTCACGATGTGCTGATGTTCATGGACGCCGACGGTCAGCACGACCCTGCCGCCATCCAAGCGCTGCTCGACAAGCTCGACCAAGGCTATGAGATGGCAGTCGGCGCGCGCACCTGGGATTCCCATGCTTCGCTCGGGCGTCGCGTCGCGAACTATGTCTACAACGAACTTGCGAGTTACATGGCGGGTCGCCCGGTGCTCGATCTGACCTCCGGCTTTCGCGCCGCGCGCCGTCGGCACTTCATGCGCTTCCTCTATCTGCTGCCGAATGGTTTCTCCTATCCGACCACCAGCACCATGGCCTTCTTCCGTTCTGGCCTGCCGATAGCCTATGTGCCGATCAGCGCGCGACGTCGCGGCGGCCGCAGCCACATCCGGCTGTTCGAAGATGGCCTGCGCTTTTTCATGATCATTCTCAAGGTCGGCGCGCTGTTCTCGCCGATGCGGCTGTTCCTGCCGGTCAGCATGACGATCTTCTCGGTCGGCATGCTGTACTACCTCTACACCTTCGTCGAATTCCATCGCTTCACGAATATGTCGGCGCTGTTGATCACGACCTCGGTGACGACCTTCATGATCGGTATCCTCGCCGAGTTGGTGTCGGCCCTGCATTACAAAGAAGCGGACGCCGAAAGACGCCTCGCACGGCGCTCAAGTTCGCACGACGATTGAAATCTGCGCGAGACCGCGTTCAGTGGGCCTCGAGTTCTGCGGCGAGGCCAGCGTCCATGCGCGAAAAATCCTCATGCTGTTGGCGCGCCCGCGCGCGCGCGGCATTGAGCAGTGTGCGTGCGGCAGCGTGCTCGCCAGCATCGATAGCGATTTCCACACCGAGATAAAGCGGATAGGGATCGCGCGGCACGAGTTGCGCAGCCATCGCCGCCGCTTGACCCGCCAAGTCGTGTTCGCCACGCGCATGACGTAAGCGCGCGGCGCTCACATACAGAAGAAAGCGCGAGTTGAACGGCAGCGGGCGATCGCGTATCGCTTCGATGGTCGTGACCAGGGCCGCACTGTCGAGTGCGCAAGCGCCGTCCTGCACCTGGTCCGCCAGCCACAATAGAATCTCGACCGACATGCTGTCGGGACGCGTCAAACCGGCGGCCGTGCGCAAGGCCGCGACCTCGGCCCCGCCTTGGTGATCGCGCAGACAGGCGATGCGCAGGCGATGCAATTGCGCGCTCGCATCGGACGCCTCCCCAAGCACATGCTCGGCCGCCACCACGTCGTTGTGTTCAAGCAGCCACTCGACCAACCTGGCGCGCGCGCGCTGCGAGTTCGGATGGTCATGCTGAAAGGCAGCGTAAAGCGCGCCCTCATTGCCCCAGGTCGGCGTCATGCTGGCCGTCACCAGACCATAGAGCAAGGCGAAGGCGCCCAGCAGCAGGGTGCCACGTCGCGCGTCCAGCAGCTGCGAGGCCGCCGCCGCGAGCGCAAGACAGATGCCAATGGCCGGCAGGTAATTGCGATGTTCGAAGACCAGTTCCAGCGCGAACACACTCGACTCGAGGGCGTGCCCCAGGAAGAACAGCAGGATGCCAAAAGCCAGCAAAGGCGTGCGCCGACGCCAACGCCAGGCGAGCGTCATGAGCACACACAGCACGGCGAGTGAGGTAAGCGTCGTGAGGTCGGGCGGCCAGTGGGCGATGGCAACGTCGTCGTGATAGAAACCCAGCGCGGTGCGATGCGGCACCACTAGCCAGGTGAGATAGCCAACCAGCACGCGCGCTTCGGTCAGCACACGTTCCAACGGGCCGAACTCGCGCAACGAGTAGGGGCCGACGAAATTGCTCTGCCAGTGAGTGGCGAAGTAGATGCCACCCACAGCCAGCGGCAGCAGGGTGCACGCCAGCAGCAGTCGACTCAACCAGCGCGGGCGCGGCCACTGCGCGGTATCGAAAAAACAGACTTCGAGCGCGAGCAGGTAGAAAGGTGTGAGCAGACCGATTTCCTTGGCTAAGGCCGCGAGTGGCGTACAGATCAGAAACGCGCTCGCGATCGCCCATCGCGCGGCGCGACTGTCGGCACCAGCCATGCGACCACGCGTGTACAAGAGCATGGCGAGCAAACCGAACAAGGTCGCGAGTTCGGTCATGCGCTGACATAGATACATGACGGTGCTGATATGCAACGGATGCAGCAGCCACAGCGCCGTGCCGCCGAGCGCCAGCAGTCGCGCGCTCGCGAGGGGTCTGCCGACGACCCGCGCGAGATGCGCAAACAAGGCGTACACCAAGCAGCCGTTCAACAGGTGCAGGACGAGATTGGTCGCTTTCCAGTAACGCAGGTCGAGACTCCATTGTGCGTTGACGATGAAACTCGCCATCGCCAGCGGACGCCCCAAAGGTCCGCTGTCGCTGAACAGAAAGCTGCGCCAGTCGTGATTGAGTTGTGCGGCGTGCAACAAGGGTGTGATGACGATGCTGTCGTCGAGCAACAAAGGCCCGCTCAGTGCTGGCCAATAGAGCATCACGGTCAAGACCGACAATGCGCACAGCACGGCGAGGCTTACACCATCGATGGCGGGTCGTTCAGTCATCATGGGCGTGCGTCAGCAACCCCTCCACGCGACTGCGCAACGGGCGCTGCATGAACACGCTGTTCCAGGGTAGGCTGGCGCGCACTTGCCGCGCCAGCTGCACGGCTTGCGTGTGTTGGCCGGCGCTGTCATAGGCTTCGGCGAGACGCGTCTTCAAACTGAGATCGAGCGGCCGCGCCGCGACCAGATCCTGAAGGATGGTGATGGCGGCGGCGGGGTCGGCGAGTAGGCGCGCGTAGAACACCGCCAACCATTCCAAGAGATGTTGGCGCGAGCGAGGCGAGCGCCCTTCGCGCGCCAGCAAGGCCAGGCCAAGACCTTGCACGGGCTCGGCATCGTGCCGACATTGGCCATAGCCCTGGCAGATCACCAGATCACGAAATATTTCCTCGCCGACAGTCTCGCGTGGTTCGGCAACGATGATGGGAATGAGGCGCGCGACGGTCGCTTGGTCTTGATCTTCAATGGCAGTCTTGAGCAGCGCCGACCAGGGCAAGGTCTTGATCGGCGCCAATGCCGCCGCACGCTCAAGGGCGGCAATTCCCGCCGCGTGACGGGCCGGCTCGGCGTTCGCCGTTGCAACACGCAAACGACCGGCTTCGTACCACAGGCGCGGCGACAATGGATGGTGCGCAAGTTCGGTTTCAGCAAGCTGTAGCGGGTCGGCCGACAAGGCGGCGCGCGACAAGGTCACGCCGCTCA
>JAYWAC010000284.1:0-24410 GCA_043782755.1 Pseudomonadota bacterium
GCTGGCGCTAGGTGGCATGGTGATACTGCTCGGTGCGGCAAGACGCCGTCGCGCCGCCTGAGTCGCGCGTCATTGCGCTCGCAACGCCGGCCTGGTGCCGGCGTTTTTTTTTGCGGTTTAAAAAGAAACAAACCCAGCGGCCTGCGCCAACGGCCGCGCCCAGCCGCACCCTATCACCGTGGCCCGGCGACGGTGGCCTCGGCAGCGTACGGGGCTCTCGCGCATCCCATCACACGCGATAACGGGCGATGGCGGCGAGGTCCCACTCGATGCCGATGCCGGGCCGTGCAGGCGGCGTCAACAGGCCGTCGACGATCGGCCAGGATTCGCTTTGCAGACCGTTAGCCACATCCAGCCATTCGAGATAATGAGCCGTTGGCGTTGCGCATAGCAGATGACTGCTGGCTTCGGGAAAAAGATGCGATGAGCATTCCATCTGCGCGCTGCGCGCCAGTGCCGCTGCTTCCAGCCAGCCACTCACGCCGCCGATGAACTGCGGGTCGGGCATCACATAGTCCATCGCGCGCAGGCTCAAGGCCTTGCGCATTTCATCGGTGCTGTTGAAGTTCTCGCCGATCTGTATCGGCGTCGTCAGCGTGGCGGCGAGTTCAGCGTGAGTCAGGTAGTCATCGGCCGCTACCGGTTCTTCTATCCAGGTCAGACCTTCGTCGTCCAGCGCGCGGCAGCGCAGGCGCGCCTCCTGCGGTGACAAGGACTGGTTGTAATCGATCATGAGCGCGCGGCAACCCAACACCCGCTTGGCGGCGCGGATCGCCGCGAGGTCTTCAGCGAAGTTCGCAAAGCCGACCTTGATCTTGAGTGCGCGGTAGCCTTCGTCGACCGCAGCCTGTGCCACTTCCACCACACCAGTCGCGTCATACATGCCGGCGCTCATATACACCGGCAGCGGGCGTGGCGCGCAGCCGAGGGTTGCATACAAAGGCTCATCGCGCGTGCGCGCATAGGCATCCCACCACGCCATGTCGAGCGCACCTAGCGCCGCGCCGACCAGATTCTTCGCGCCCCACAGACGCAGACGCTTCAACACCGTGCTGTAGAGATCGCGCGGCGCGAGTTCGAGGCCTGTCACCAACTGACCGAGACCCAGGATGGCATGCTCTAACGCTGGCAGCAGCTCAGGCAGATAAACCTCGGCATAGGCATGACCACTGACACCGGCGTCGGTGTGGAGATCGATCAACACCAGCGGAAAACGCTCGATATGACCGGATGCGGTCTTCAACGGTCGCGCCAGCGGTGAGAGCACGGGCGTGGTGTCGATGGAAGTGATGACGGCCATGGGCAAGCGGTCCTGGGGTTGGTCGAATAATGATTGATTGCGTAGGCGGCGCGTCAGCGCATCGAAAATCTCGGCAGACGAATACGCCAGTGAATGCCCGCCATGCGGATGAGTAACACCGTCACCGTCGGCGCCGCCACGGCGAAGTCACCATGCAGGTGTTGCGCACGAGTCAAAATCAGCAATAAGGCGCCGCTCCAGGCGGCCGTCGCATACAACTCACCGCTGAACACCAGCGGCACTTCGTTGCACAACACGTCGCGCACAATACCGCCGAACACGCCGCTGATGACGCCCATGAGACTCGCCACCAGCCAGTGCGCCTCGAGTTCGAGCGCGATGCGCGTGCCGAGGATGGTGAACAGCGCGAGACCCAGCGCATCGGGGATCAGAAACAGGCGCGCCGGCAGACGCACCAGGCGCGCGAGTAAGAAGGTCGCGAGCCCAGCGAGCAGCGCGGCAACCAGATAGTCGTGATCGATAACCCAGAACACCGGGCGCGCGAGCAGCAGATCGCGCAGCGTGCCACCGCCGAGTGCCGCCACCAGCGCAATCACCACCACGCCGAACAGATCGATCTGTTTGCGTCCGGCTTCCAGCACGCCGGTGACGGCGCACACCGCGACACCCAGCAGACCGAGAAGATCGACTGGCATAAGAATAAAGCTCAGTGCGGTTGGAGCAGCACCTTGCACGCGCTCTTATCGGTCTTGAGCGCAGTGAAGGCGGCCGAGAAATCGTCGAAGCCGACCATCGAGGTCAGCAAGGGCGTGGCATCGATGCGGCCCTGGTCCATGAGTTCGATGGTGATCTCGAAATCGCGTTTGCGATACATGAATACGTAGTTGATCTGCAGCTCCTTGCTGATGGCTTTGGGCGGCAGCACGGTGTCTGGCGCCATGCATACGCCGACGATCACGATGCGACCGCCGGACGGCGCATAGTCCATCGCGAGCTGCTGGGTGCCGGGCAGGCCTATGCATTCGAGGATCACATCGGCGCGCCCGCCGGCGGCGCGCTTGCAGGTGCCGACCACGTCTTCAACGCCGACGTTGACCGTCGCGGTTGCGCCCATGCGCGCCGCGAGTTCAAGCCGTGCCGGCACTTTGTCCGACACCACCACGTGTTGCGCGCCGTAGTGCCGCGCCCACATCGCCGCAGCCAGACCGATGGGACCTGCACCCATGATCAAGACCCGCTCGCCGGGCGCGATGCGCGCCACGTGCACCGCGTGCAGACCGACAGCCAAAGGCTCGACCAACGCGCCCAGGCGCCAATCGACACCGGGCGGCAGACGCAAGGCCTCGGCTGCACCGATGCGCATATATTCAGCGTAGGCGCCGGGCAGATCGCCTAGCCCACAGTAACGCACGGTCGCACAGCGATGGCCCATGCCCGACAGACAGGGCTGGCAATGACCACAACCGATGAATGGCAAGGCGGTGACGCGATCGCCGACTTTCCACTGCGCGCCGGCGTCGCGCCCGACTTCCACCACTTCACCGCAGAATTCATGACCCATCACCGTGCCCGCCGGCAGCGGCCGCATGCCGCCCTCGGGGCCGTGCACATCGGCCATGTGCAGATCCGATCCACAGATCCCGCAGCACTTGACCGCAATCATGAGGTCGGTGGCGGCGATGCGCGGTTCCGCGACTTGTTCGATGGTGAGCGCTGCTTCGGCGCGATGAAAAATTGCGGCACGCATGAATAGACTCTCCCCGATGAAATCGACAAAGGCGCGGCGACCCATGTCGCGAGACTATTGTTTGTATCAAGCGCCTGTCGCACTGACAAGCACACCGATCATGTCATCCTCACTGGCGCAGCTTCGTCATGACTCTAAGGTGCGAATGAATTCGCACCTATAAAGGCGAATAAACCCGAACAAATAAACCTGACACCATGTTCTGGACCGAACTCAAGCCTTGCCGCGCTGGCGCGCGACGATGCCGAACAACAATTCACGAAACCAGCTATAGGCCGCGTGCTGTCCGAGCCGCTTGTGCCACAGCAGTTGAATATGGGCATAGTTGGGCGGCGTTGCCACCGGCGAGGGCCGTAACTTGAGGCCATAGAGTGGCGCATAGAGTTCGGCGATGCGTTTGGGCATGGTGGTGATCAGATCGCTGCCGGCGATGATGGCCGGCACCACGGTGAAATGGTTGACCGTCAGCACGATGCGCCGCGTGAAGCCATGACGGGCGAGTGCCTCGTCGACGAACCCACTGGGGTCGCCGCGTGGCGTGATCAAAAGGTGCCGCGCCTGGGCGTAGCGCGCCAGATCGAAACGACCGCGCGCCAGCGGGTGACCGTCACGCATCGCGCAAGAGAAATCGTTGTCGTCGATGATGGCAACACCGAAACGCTCGGGGATCTCGCCATAGGTGCCAAGCGCGAAATCGGCTTCACGTGCATCGAGTCGTTCGAAGGCCTTGCCCGCCGGCGGCAACACACGCACATCGATGCCCGGCGCCAGTTCCGCCAACCGCGCTATCAACACCGGCATGGCGGTACTGACGATGTAATCATTGGTATCGATGGTAAACGTGCGCTCGGCGGTGGCGGGCTCGAAGTGCTGCGGGTCGAGTGCCGCCTCCAGTGTCGCCAACACGGCGTGGATCTGCGGCGCCAGTTCCAGCGCGCGCGGAGTCGGCAACATGCCGTCCGGACCGCGAATGAAAAGTTCGTCCTTGAGATGATGGCGCAGGCGCGACAAGGCATTGCTGAAAGCCGGCTGCGACAGCGCGATGCGTCGCGCCGCGCGCGTCACGTTACGCTCGGCCATGAGGGCGTCGAAGATCACCAGCAGATTGAGATCGAGGCGGCGTAGATTCATGACATGAATATAGGGTGTTCCATAAATCCATTTCAATAATCACGGCCCCTCACCCACACTTGTTCGCAACCGAGTCGCCACCGTCCGTGGCAGACGACAGAGCGAGGCACCACCATGAACACACGCCACGACCCACGCATGCGCAGCCAGCCGTCACGCGCCTCCACGATCAACACTCACAGCAACGAGGCCGTCGCCAAGCTGCTCACCAGTCTCGGCACGCTGCTCGTGGCTGCGGTACTGGCGGCCAAGCTGGCCAGCACTCTCATGGCACCGACCCTCTTCTAGCAGTCTGTCGGACTTAGGGAATCGTCGCGAGGCGGCGGGAGATTCATCCTAAGTCCGACAGGCTGCTAGGCTCCTATCGATCGTCGCCCCCTCCCTGTAACGGCGTTCGATTCTGGTGCCGGAGCGGATACTCCCCATCTGCTCCGGCACCCTCTCTACATGGTCCCCGCAACCCAGTGCGTGCGCGTGCAACTCACCAGCGGCTCGAGGCTGGGGAAAATCATGTTCAACCTGTTAAATTGCTGACCTCCGTAACCGCGCTGCGCCGCGCATGATCGCAGGGCGGGCGCATCGATTTCTTGGGGAGATTACGCATGAAGCGATGCTTCTTCTTCGGTGTCGGCACGCGCCGCACCGATAGGCTGTCTTTGTTGATTTTCGTCGTCGCGCTGCTGCTCGCTGCGCGCAGCGGGCCAGCGCTGGCCCATGCCTTGGTCATCGCGAGTCAGCCAGCGAGCAATGGCGAGGTGACGGCCGGCGACGTGGCCGTCGATCTGCGCTTCAACAGTCGTCTTGATCGCAAGCGTGCGCGCCTGCGGCTGATCAACGCGGCCGGCGAGGCGCACGATCTGACGCTACAGGCCGACGACAGCCCGGATCATCTGCGCGCCATGGCCGGCACACTCACGGCCGGCGAATACCGTATCGAATGGTATGTGCTCAGTCCCGATGGCCATGTCACGCGCGGCAATGTGCCTTTCAAGGTCAAAGACCAGGTCCAGGCGCCCTAAGGGAACAAGGTGTCGTTGCTGATCGATGTCTTCGCTTTTCTGAGCGTCCTGCTGCGCTGCCTGAGCCTGGTCGGCGCGGCACTGGTGGTGGGCGGTGTGCTGTTCCGTCATCTGATCGTGTTGCCGGTTGCCGATCGCGCCATCGGGCCGACACGTGACGTGCTGACGCGCCTCACCCGTCTGCTACGCCGCAGCGCCGTGCTGCTGGTGTTGACCGCCACCACTACTGCGCTGCTCGACAGCATGGTGATGATGGGCTCGGTGCAAATGGCGGCCAGTGTGGCCTTGAGTGCGCCGTCCAATCTCGCCGCGCTCGCCATCGTGCTCGGCGCGTTGGTGATCGCCTTTGTTGACGGCGAACCAGGCTGGCGCGCGCCGCTGGCCGCCCTGGTGATCTTGACGGGAATGGTGTCCACCACCCATGCCGTCAGTCGCCTCGACCATACCGCGCTCATGATCACCGCCTCAGCGCTGCATCAGATCGGCGCCTATGCCTGGCTTGGCGGTTTGCCCTATTTTCTGGTGGTGCTCAATCGTGCCACCGCAAACGAGCGCGCGCGCCTCGCGCTGCGCTATTCCCATCTGTGTGTGGCGGGCGTGACCTTGATCCTGTTGTCCGCAGCGTGCAAGGCTTCGATCTACATCGGCAGCGTGGCGGCGGTCTATGGCAGTCAGTACGGCGCCATGAGCGCGACCAAGGGTCTCTTGCTGGTCACACTCTTGGCTTTCGGTGCCGGCAACTTTCGCGCCGCGCGACGCCTGGCCACGGACGGCGCCCTGGTGCAACGGGTGCGCCGCTTCGTCGAAGTGGAGATCATGATCGGCGTGTCGGTGATGTTCGTCGCCGGCGCCTTGACGTCCTTGCCGCCGGCGGTCGATCTAGGTAGCGATCTGGCGCCCTGGCAAACCGTCAAGGAACGCGTGTTCACCCTGCATGCGCCACGTCTCGTCAGTCCCGCTGCCAGCGAACTCGCCATAGCCCAGGCCCAGGCGCGTCTCGATGCCTTGGCCGCCAGCGAGCACAAGCCTGCACTGCCGGTCTATGTGCCAGGTGCCGGGCTGTCACCGCCGGTCGACGTCGCCGATGTCTTGTGGTCTGAATACAATCACAACTGGTCGGGCGTGTTCGTGCTCACCGTCGGTCTGGTCGCGCTGCTCGCGCAGGCTGGCTGGCGACCGGCTCGACACTGGCCCTTATTGTTCTTCGCGCTCGGCATCTTCGTGCTGCTGCGCTCCGATCCTGAATCCTGGCCACTAGGCGACATCAACTTCTTTGCCGCCATGCGCGCACCCGAGGTGCTGCAACATCGGCTCGCGGTGCTGGTGGTATTCGTGTTCGCGATCTTTGAATGGCGGGCGCGCAGCGGCGTTCTAGCCGGCACCCGCTACGAATATGTGTTCCCGTTCAGCAATCTGCTGGGCGGCATTCTGCTACTGGCCCATAACCACGATCTCAACAATCAACAGGAAGCGCTGCTGATGGAATTGAGCCATCTGGCCATCGGCCTGTTGGCCATCGCGGCCGGTTGCGCGCGTTGGTTGGAGATCCGTGCGACGGGCACGATTGCGCGAGTGTCCGCCTGGCTCTGGCCCTTGAGCTTCGTCAGTCTCGGTCTGGTGTTGTTGTTCTATCGCGAGAGCTGACCCGCCTTGTCGCCGAGGTGCGCCAACTCACGCAATTGGCCTATGCTTCGCTCACACTTACGACAATATCGGTAGGCCCATGGCGCTCAGCTTCACTTCTCTCCATCCACTGTTCGTTAGTGAAGTGCGCGGCATCGATCTGCGTCGCGTCGAAGACCGCGCGACCTTGGACGAAATTCGCGCCGGCATGGACCGCTACGGCGTGCTGGTGTTTCGTGATCAACCCTTCAACGATGTTGAGCAACTGGCTTTCGCGCAACGCTTTGACGGCACCCTGCATGCCAAGACCGGCGCCGCCGCGCTGGGCGCGAATCGCTTTGGCAATGAAGCGCTGACCGATATCTCCAATGTCGATGAGAACGGCGTGGTGCTAGCGGTGGACGATCGCCGCCGTCACTACGGTCTCGCCAATCGGCTGTGGCACACCGATGCTTCATTTGAGAACCCGCCGGGACGCTATTCACTGCTGTCGACGCGCGTGCTGCCACCAGCCGGCGCCGATACCGAATTCGCCGACATGCGCGCCGCTTGGGACGCCTTGTCAGAAAATCTGCAACAACAACTCGACGGCCTCCGCGTCCATCATTCCATTGCCTATTCGCGCCAGACCCTGGGCTTTGATTTCGCGCCTGAGGAACTCGATAAACTGCGCGGCGCGATTCATCCGCTGGTACGACGCAATGCCATCACGGGACGTCGTGCGCTGTATCTCGCCTCCCATGCTTCGCGCATCATCGAGTGGTCGTTGCCGGAAGGTAAACTCATGCTGCGGGAATTGATCGAGCACGCGACTCAGCCGCAGTTCGTCTACCGTCATCGCTGGCAAGACCATGATCTCGTGATCTGGGACAACCGCGCGACCATGCATCGCGGACGGCCTTTTGAGGATCTGCAACACCGGCGCGAACTGCGCCGTGTGACGACACTCGACATCCACTAAATATTTCTAGGCCGTGCGTATCGGCATGGCGCTCACGGGGAATCTTTCATCATGATCGCAACCGCTCGCACCGCACGCCTCGGCGTCGTGCTCTCCACTGTCACCGCCGGCCCGCCACAGGATTTCGTCGACATTGGCCGACTCGCCGAACGTGAAGGTTTCGAGGCAGTGTTCGTCAACGAAGGACGCGGTGACGCGCTGGCCTGCGCCCAAGCCATCGCCAGCGCAACGGATCAACTGACGGTCGGCACCAATATCGCTAACATCTATTTCCGTCATCCTTTTCTCGCCGCCGCCACCTTGCGCACCATTGCCGAATTGCATGGCGGTCGCTTGCGCGTCGGTTTCGGTATGAGTCATCGCGGCCTGCTTAGCTCGCTCGGCATCGAGATGGGCGATGCGCGCACGCGCTTACGCGACTACGTGGCCGCTGTGCAGGACGGTCTGGCTGGGCGCGCAGGCAGCGGCTTTCTGCAACAGCCGGCATCACGCTTTGCGGTGCAGGTCTATGTCGCCGCCAATACGGTGGAAAGCGCGGCGGTGGCGGGTGAGGTCGGCGACGGCCTCATGCCTTTCCTGACGCCACGCAGCTTTCTGTCGAGCTTAGTAACCGAGGCCCGCACCAGCGCGGCGCGCGCCGGGCGCACCTTGGACGAGTGCGCTTGCGTGCTCAGCATTCCGACTTTTCTGAGTGAGGACAGCGCGGCGGCACGCTCGGCCGCGCGTTACAACCTCGCCTTCTTCGCACTCTTGCCCAACTATCGTCGTCAATGGCGGCGCGCTGGTTATGGCGCGGCCATGGATGCGATTCGCGCGCTCGGGCGCGGCGCGACGCGTGCCGAAGCGGTGAATCACATTCCCGACGAACTGGTCGACGAGGTGTGCGTATTCGGCACCGCCAAGCAATGCCGCGCGCAGCTCGAAGCCTTCCGCGCCGCCGGTGCAGACATGCCGGTGATCGCCGTCAGCCCGGTCAATGAGGACAGACTGGTCGCCACCCGCAAGGCCATCGTCGCGCTGGGGATGGGCTGAGCAATCGCGCGCTCTACCCGGCGCCGGCCGGGCCGCGTTGCTTCGCGTGCGGGCCGACTATATGCTCGCCCGGCCCCCTGTCGCGGGGAGCGTCGCGCGACACGTGGCGATGCGACAGGGTCTGATTCAACCGGGGAGCCAACCATGGTCAACACGCCGAAATTCGCCCACGCCGTCCTCATGACCAATCGCCGCGATGCGATGCGAGACTGGTATTGCGCCGTGCTCGATGCGCACGTCGTCTACGAAGACCCGATGATCTGTTTCATCACTTATGACGACGAACATCACCGTCTGGCTTTCTTGAATCCGCCGCCCGGCGCACCATTCACCGAACGCGCACCCAACAGTGTCGGCCTCATGCATACCGCCTACACCTTTGCCGAGCTGGGTGCGCTGCTAGCGCGCTACGCATCGCTCAAGGCGCAAGGCATCGAGCCCAAGGTGCCGATACAGCACGGCGTCACCACCTCGCTCTACTACCGTGATCCCGACGGCCAATACGTCGAAATGCAAGTCGACAACTTCGCCCATGCCGATGAGGCCAACGCCTATATGCGCGGCCCAGAATTCGCGTCTGACCCGGTAGGCCCGGTCTACGATCCGCAACGCATGCTCGACGATTTCAGACAGGGCGTACCCGCCACGCAGTTGCAGACCCGCGCCTGGGCCCTGGCCGGCGCGGCCATGCCCCACGCCATGGCTTTGTTCGCCAGCGCTGACTGAGGCCCACGGCGCGTGACACAAGGGTCGCGCGCGCTGCCTTTGCGCTTGGACGCTGTCTGCGCCAGACAATAAATTTGAACAAGGAGATCCCGCGTGTCCGCATCATCCAAGCCCATTGAGCTCGAAGTACCCGTATTGATCGTCGGCGGCGGCGCTTGTGGACTGACGACGTCCTTGTTGTTGTCAGACTTCGGCATCCCACATCTGCTCATCGAACGTCATCCCAGCACTTCTATTCTGCCCAAGGCGCATTACCTCAATCAGCGCACCATGGAAGTGTTTCGCCAGCACGGTGTGGCAGATTCGATTTATGCCGTCGGTACACCGATGGCGAAGATGAGCAAGGTGCGTTGGCGTACCTCACTCGGCGGTGAGGGGCCGCTGGACGGCAAGACTTTCTATGAAATAGACGCTTTCGGTGGCGGCAAGGTCGCGCCTGTCTACGCTCGCGACAGCCCCTGCCCGTCGAGCAACTATCCACAGCTCCGCCTTGAGCCCCTGCTGCGCGAACACGCCGAGCGGCGCGCGCCGGGCAAGTTGCGTTTCAACCATGAATTGATCTCTTTCACCCAGGACGACGACGGTGTGACGGCCACCATCAAGGATCTCGGCGCGGCGCGCAGCTACACCGTACGTGCGCAGTTCCTGGTTGGCGCCGATGGCGGCAAGACCGTCGGTCCCGCCCTCGGTGTTGAGATGGATGGCCTCACGAACATCGCGCGCATAGTCAGTTCGCATGTCACGGCCGATCTCTCGCAGTGGTGGGACGATGCCTGCCTCATCACCTGGTTCATCAACCCTGATCATGGCGGCACCTTTGGCAGTGGCGCGATGGTACCGATGGGCCCGACCTGGGGGAAAGGCTCGGAAGAATGGACCATCCATTTCAATTTCAATCCGGACGATGCAGAACAGATCGACGAAGTGAGTGTGTTGCCGCGCTTGCGCGCGCTGCTCAAGCTGCCCGACGTCGACATGAAGGTGCACAAGGTCAGTCACTGGACCTTGGAGGGTGTGTTGGCGGATCGCTATCAGGTCGGTCGCGTATTCCTGGCCGGCGACGCCGCCCATCGTCATCCGCCGACCACCGGTCTCGGTTTAAACACCGCCGTACAGGATGCGCACAACCTGGCGTGGAAACTGGCGGCCGTGATCAGCACGCGCGCCGAGCGCAAACTGCTGGACAGCTATACGTCGGAACGTCAGCCCATCGGCCGGCGCAATGTCGACTGGGCGATGTTCACGGCTATGAACCACGGCGTGCTTGATGCCGGCATGGGCTTCTCACCGCTGCAGTCGGACGCGATACGCAACGCCAACTTCGAACTCTTTTTCTCCGACACGCCGATGGGCGCGACGCGACGCGCGCGCGCGGCCGAAGTATTTGAAACCCAGCGCACGGAATTCCAGGCGCACGATCTCGAGATCGGCTTTTGTTACACACAAGGCGCGTTGATCGATGACGGCACGCCGGCACCGACACCCGATCCCCTGGGTGGAAACTACCAAGCCACCACTCACCCTGGTCATCGTCTGCCCCATGCCTGGCTGACATGTGAGGGTCAGCGCCTGTCGACCCACGATCTCTGCGGTCGCGAAGCTGCCTTCCTGTTGATTACCGGCAGCGATGGCGCCGCTTGGCAGGCCGCCGCGAGTGCGGCTGCGCGCAGTCTAGGTGTGACCCTCGTGCAAGCGGCGATAGGCGCGGGCCAGCCCTATGCGGATGCCGACGGCAGGTGGGCGACACTGCGCGAGATTTCAGAACAAGGAGCGATTGTGGTGCGGCCCGACAATCATGTCGGCTGGCGTTGTCACGGCGCGGCGCAGGACGCCACGCGTGAACTTGAAAGCGCATTGCGCGCCCTGTTAGCGCGTTGATTTCATGACTTGAGCGCGACGGTGATTCTCAGTCGTCCCTGGACCAACCCGAACCGTCACCACCCGGCTGCGCGCCGTGCTGCGCGAACACGCTGTTCAAAGCGGCGAACAGCGCTTCCAGACTGGCCACGAAAGCCGTACTGAAGCCACTGGTCAAATCGACCTGACGCAGGCGCGTCAGCTGGTCGTCGAAATAGATGGTGTCGCGAATCTGATGACACAGCGTGCCGGGCGCCAGCGCGGTGAGATCGGCCTTGGCCGGCACGATGTATTGCAGTGAGCGCTCGCACACCAGCCACACGTTGCGTAGTTGGGTCGTGATGTCATGAATGGCTTCCATCACCGCCAGCGATGAGCGCAGATCAATGGATTCCACCAGTGAGAGGCTTCCTTCCGCATTGGCCAGGGCACCCTGATCCGGATGGAACAGGCTGTCGAAGGAGAAGCAGGTGCGGGTCTGCATGGTCGCTGCGAGTCGTGACCGCGCGGCATTCAATTCCATCAACATCGAGCTGTATTTCTTATGTTCCGCCACCGTGGCCTGCGCCTTCAAGCCCTGCAGCGCCGCGACCACGCCGTCGAGGTAATGATTCGCGAGGATCGGCGCGTGCTGGCGTAATACCGTGGCGCAATCGGTAATCACCGTGTCATTGGACACCGTCGGCGCCGATGGCGGCGTGGCCTTGGCGCGCTTCGCGCCGGACAGTGCCAGCAAAGTGTTCAAAGCCTGCACGGTGTCTTCCTCGAGCCCGAGCAGTCGCACCACCAGACCATGGGGTTCGCGCTGGCGGATGCGACCGAACACCGAGGTGCGCTTGCGCTGGCCATCGATGACAGAGACGAAGAACACCAGCACACCGGCACCGATGGTCGCCCAGCGTTCATCGACGGCGCTGGCGTGATCCTCGAATTCGAGACTCATGCCATCGCGCGCGATGTCGCGAATGAGCATCGGCATGACTTGCGGACCGAGTCCCGCGACCAGGGCGCGGATATTGAGGTTGCGACGCGCGGGTGGCGCGCCCGGTGGTGAAACCGAGTTGGAGTCTGAACCTTTGGTGGTCGGCATAGGGCGCGGGTATCCAAGGACCTTAGGGCCGTTAGATTATGATCGGTCGTTACGACGCCGACCAGCGAAAGTCGCCGATAGGCGCGCGTATTCGCGCCGAAGTTGCTCGGAAAGCGCCGGCCTCTGCTGAGCATTCGCCGCCCTGCTTCGGGGTAGCTACGGTCAAGCCTACCAATGCACTATGCTCCCCAAGCTTGCTCAACTCGCATGACAGAGGCCTCGCCCATGCAACTACCCGAAGGCCTGATCGCCATCGTCAAACAGGATTGTCCGACCTGTGTGCTGATCGACCCGGTGCTACGCAGCATCGAAAACAGCGGCATCGCGCTGACGGTCTACGTGCAGGACGAGCCGGACTTTCCCTCCACGCGCCAGGTGGTCGACGACCGCAGCCTGGAGACTTCCTATCGCCTGCATATCGAGACCGTGCCGACCCTCATCAAGGTGCAGGACGGGCGCGAGCAGGCGCGGGTAGTGGGCTGGGAAAGGGACGAATGGCGGGCGCTGACAGGCATCGACACGCTCGGCACGACGCTGCCGGCCTATCGTCCCGGTTGCGGCTCGCTGGCGGTGCAACCCGGTATCGCCGAACGCCTGGCGCTGCAATACGGCGACTTCGTAATACGCTCGCGCCAACTCGAAGTGCCGGCCCTGTCGGACAGTGTCGAGTATTGCTTCGAGCGCGGCTGGAGCGATGGCCTGCCGGTGGTGCCACCCACGGCCGAACGCATCTATCGCATGTTGCAGGCGACCACGCGTGCGCCCAGCGAAGTGCTCGGCCCGATGCCGCCGCTACTGACCGCTTGCACGGTGGAGAAAGTCGCGATCAACGCGGTGATGGCGGGCTGTAAACCGGAATACCTGCCGACTGTGCTGGCTGCAGTCGAAGCGGCACTGGACCCGGCCTTCTGTCTGCACGGTCTGCTTGCCACCACTTGGTTCTCGGGCCCGATGATCATCGTCAACGGCCCGGCGCGCAAAGCGCTGGGCATGAACTGGGCCGGCAATGTGTTGGGCCAGGGCAATCGCGCCAACGCCACCATCGGTCGCGCGCTGCAACTGACGGTACGCAATATCGGTGGCGGTCGGCCACAGGAAACCGACATGTCAACCTTCGGCCATCCGGGCAAGCTCGGTTGCTGCTTCGCCGAGGACGAAGACACGCTGTGGACCACGCTTGGCGAGGATCGTGGTGTGTCGCGCGATCGCTCGGCGGTGACGGTGTTCAGCGCCGACGGTCCGCTCGGTTGTGCCGATCAGAAATCGCGCACGCCGGAGGCCTTAATCTATTCCCTCGCTGGTAGCCTGCGCGGCTTAAATCACATCGACATGGTCAATGGCGCCGACGCCGTAGTGGTGATCGGGCCCGAGCACGGCCGTGTGTTCGATCTCGCCGGTTGGAGCAAAGCCGATGTCACTCGCGCGCTGCATGCAGCGACCCACATCAAGGGCGTCGATCTCGGCATGGGCACTGCGGCCGGCATCGCGCCCGAGAATGACACCGGCATGCGCGCCAAATTTCGCGCCGGTGGTTTGACTCTGGTGCGCGCCGGCGGCCAGGCCGGCATGTTTTCCGCCATCATTCCGGGCTGGCTCGTGAAGGGCGAGCTCGGTACCGATCCTGTCACTCGGGAGATACGTGCATGACTGACATCCTCTACGACCCGACCGGCGAATTCGCGCCCTTGCAGCGTGCGCCGCTCGCCAAGCCGGCCACACTCGTCGGCCTCACAATCGGCCTGCTGGATATTTCCAAATCGCGTGGCGATGTGTTCCTCGATCATCTCGACAGTCTGTTGAGTGGTGAGGGTCTCACCGTCAAACGCTACAAGAAGCCGACTTTCACCCGCCCCGCACCACTGGAGCTGCTGCACGAGATCGCCTCGAATTGCGATGTGGTGGTCGAAGGTCTGGCCGACTGAGGTTCCTGTACGTCGTGCAGTTTGCAGGACATACGAGAACTCGACGGTCGCGGTGTGCCGGGTGGCTTCATCGCCTCCGAGGCATTTCGTGGCGCGGCTGATGCGCAGGGCGCAGCCTGGGGGTTTCACGCCGACAGCTTGTTCGTTGCCCATCCAATCCAGGACAGGAGCGATGAGGAGTTGCGGGCGCTGGCAGCAGCGGCGTTCGAGAAGGTGAAGGCGATGATCTGCGCGCCGAGCTGAACGCTTCCGCTACTCTTTGTGGGTCAGACTTCAGTCTGACCCACAAAAGATTGGAGGCGAATGCTTCCTGCATTGTGTCTCCGCAGCCCTTGCGGCTATGCTGCGCGCCATGGGTATACAAGTCAGTGGGCGTCTGCACGCCATCTTCGAGACCAAGCAGGTCACCGATCGTTTTTCGAAGCGTGAGTTTGTGCTCGAACTCAGCGACAAGTCGCAATACGCGCAATACGTGCTGTTCCAATTGACCGGCGATCGCGTCGCCGCAGTCGATAGTTTCAAGCCGGGCGATCAGGTGCGCGTCGATTTCAGCCTGCGTGGTCGCGAGTGGACCAGCAAGCAAGGCGAAGTGAAATACTTCAACAGTCTCGACGTGTGGACGGTCGAGGCCGAAGGCGCGAGTGGCAGTCGGGCTAAGTCGCGTGACGACGAGCCGCCGGTGCCAACCCACGAACCGGTCTTCGACGACGACATACCGTTCTAATTCGTTTCAGTCCGGCGCTGCACAAGGCGCGCCACGGCGTGCTTCGACCCGCTGACTGAAGGTCATGTTCTTGCCACCCATCTTCACGGCAAGCGTGCCGACCAAGACTTCTCCGTCAGCTTCTAGGCTAGCCGTGCCGCTCGCGACTCGCGCGCTCGCGCACACCAGTACATAGTCACGCCGGGTGCCGTCCGCGGTCACAACAGATTTAGGATAGTCCAGGCGACAGCCGCGCAAGGCGTGTTGCTCCAGCACCGGAAACAAACCATCCGGCGCATCGTCCCTCACACAGCGCGTATGTTGCGCAACCTGACGCCGCATCTCATCGAGGTGCGGCATGACCAACGTCGCGGCGATTTGATAGGTATGGGCAGCGGATGCGGCTTGGGCGCCTTCAAACGCGCAGACCGCCAGCAGTGTGGCGACGCAAGCGGCACGGCAAAGCTCGGGGCGCTGACGCTGCATGACTTCTGACTCCGCTTGCGCTTGAGGTTGGCTGCTGAGCATGACTTGCGCGCGCGCGCTTCGTCGTCCTGTTTCTTGCCTGGCTATCAATGTTCGTCAAGCGGATTGTTCGGCGGTCGAGAGCCGGCGTAAGGTGAGGACATCTGCCTCATGGCACACCGATGGATGACGCGCGCATGTTCAAATTCAGTGGCCCTGGGCACCTGCATGATTCGCGCGTTTGCGATAGCCGACGGCGCGACTTCTTACAAGCCTTGCTCACGACCGCCTGCAGCGCAAGCTTGCCGGCGTCAGGCCAAGCCAGCACCGGTACGCATGTCGCCCTGTATGCCGACGACGTCTTGGCGAGTTATGGCTTTCCTGAACCCCACCCCTTTGGCGTCGATCGTCAGCAAGCCTTTATGCGTGAGGCCGACATACAAGGTCTGCTCACACACTGCCATATACTCAGCAGTCGTATCGCGCAGCGCGAGGAACTGCTGCGCTTTCATACCGCACACTACGTCGCACGCGTGATGCAGGCCGAGCAGCGCGGCGCAGTCGCGCTGGATGACGGCGACACGCCGGTGTTTGCCCATCTGCATGACATCGCCGCGAGCGTGGTCGGCAGCGCCCTTAAGGGCATGGCGCGGATTGTGGCCGGGGACGGTCGTCGCAGCCTGCAGCCGATAGGCGGGCTGCACCATGCGGGCCGGGATCATGCCGCAGGTTTCTGCGTCTACAACGATATCGGTGTCGTGATCGAGACCCTGCGTCGCGTGCACAAAATCGCACGCGTGGCTTATGTCGACATCGATGCGCATCACGGCGACGGCGTATTCTATGGTTTTGAAGCAGATCCTGGCGTCATCATCGCTGATGTGCATCAGGACAGTCGCACGCTGTTTCCCGGCACTGGCCGCGCCGACGAAACGGGTAGCGGTGCGGCGGTCGGCACCAAGCTCAACATCGAATTGCCGCCGCGCGCCGCTGACCGGGAATTCATGCAAGTCTGGCCCGCCATCGAGACGCATCTCGATCGTCACGCGCCGCAGTTCTTCATCCTGCAGGCCGGCGCCGACAGTCTGGCCGGCGATCCGCTCGCGCAACTGGAATATTCAGCGGCGGTGCACAGCCATGTGGCGCGACGTCTGTGTGCGCTGGCGGAACGTCACGCGGCGGGCAGATTGATGGTGTTCGGTGGTGGCGGCTATTTGCACGCCAATCTAGCGCGAGCCTGGACTGCGGTGCTGGCGGAGCTGATTAACGCGTAACCTTGAAGGTGGCCTTCATGCCGCTGCTGGCGTGGGGGTCACACTGGTAGGTATAGGTGCCGGGCTTCAAAGTCACGGTCCAGGTCGCGGTCTCGATTTTTGCGACCCGCGTGGCGCGGTTAACGCCCGGCCCGACCAGACGGAAGTTGTGACTCTTTGCGCGATCGTTCACGGTGATCACATAACTGCCCATTTTGAGGATCTTGACAAGGGTCTTGCCCTTCTTGAGTGTGATGGTGAAGCCTGGCCCGACCTCGGCTGTGAGCTTGACCGGCGCCGTGGTGGCAGCTTGTACCAGACCGCAGATGGCGAGCAATCCGAGCAGCGCGACAGCCGACGCGCGCAGCGAGAAAAAGCGGAGTAAAGGCTTCATCATGGTCGGATAGTAGGCGGATGCGCGCATGCCGGCCATGTCGGAAACGAGAATGCGAGCCGAACTGTGATCGGCTAGGCGCATTGCTTGGTGGCTGACGGTTCTTGCGGCGGGACGACACAACCCATAAGCATTACAAACACTAAGCAATAACCATCCCTGATTTAACTTGATAGACCGCTACGCTCAAGATACCGGCCACAAGGCGTACACCGGGTTCATTCACGACAGCTGCCGACCGTGGAGAATGACGATGCTGAAAGCACTGGTATTCGACGTCGACGGCACGCTCGCCGACACCGAGGAAACTCATCGGGCCGCCTATAACGCAGCCTTTGTCGAACATGATCTGAACTGGTACTGGACCCACCAGCGTTACGCCGCCCTGCTGGCAGTGAGTGGTGGCCAGCAGCGTCTGCGCCACGCCATCCGCAGCCAGACCATGAGCAGTCTGGAACGCGCGCGCCTGCTGCGCCTGGTGCCGACGCTTCATCGCACCAAGACCCGTCTCTACGCCGAGTTTGTCGCCGCCGGGCGCGTGCATCTGCGCCCCGGCATCGCGCGCTTGATCGCCGAAGCGCGCGCCGCCGGTCTCGATCTGGCACTGGTATCCTCAACCACTCCCGCCAACATCGATGCCCTGCTGCGCGCCAATCTCGGCGATCAAGCCCGCGGCTAGTTCCGCGTGCTCGCCGATGGCGACCATGTCGCGCGGCGCAAGCCGGCGCCCGACATCTTCAAGCTCGCGCTGGCCCATCTCGAACTACCGGCCATGAATTGCGTAGCGTTTGAGGATTCGCCGGCCGGTGTGGCGGCGGCCAGTGCCGCAGGGCTTTTCACGGTCGGTCTGCCAAATGCCTGGAGCAGCGCCCAGGCGCTGCGCGGTGCGCAGCTGGTGCTCGAACATCTCGGCGAGCCGGAACAGCCGCTCACCGAACCCGCCGCCGCCCAGATCGGCGGCGACTACCTCGAACTCCTTTCCCTCGCGCGCCTGCAGCAGGCCTGGCTCAAACGCCGCGCCGCCAACTCGCTCAACTGAAATCGGCAGCGTGACGATCGATGTAGCGCACGATGCGCTCAAGGGCAACGCGCAGTCGTTGCGGTGATTGCGCAAAACACAGACGGAAATGCTCGTCACTGCCAGGGCCAAAGGTATAGCCCGGCGCGAGGCCGACATTCTCCTCCGCCAGTACTCCTTCGACGAAGGCCAGTGACGAGCGCAGTCCCGCGATACGCGGAAAGGCATAGAACGCCCCGGCGGGCGTGGCCAGTTCGACACGCGGATGACTGCCGAGGATCTCCATCACCGCATCACGGCCAGCGCGATACTGGGTACGTAAACGCGCGACCAGTTCGTCACCGCGTAGCAGTGCCACCACGCCGGCACGCTGAATGAAAGACGGCGCGCCGGTGTTGAAGCATTCCGACAACACCGCCATCTGCGTGGCATATCGACGCGGCGTCACCATCCAGCCTAAGCGCCAGCCGGTCATGGTGAAGGCCTTGGAAAAACCGTTCACCACGATCAGCGGGTCGTCGTCGCGCGCAATTTCGAGAAAGGAGGGTGCCACTTCGGCGTCGAACACGGTGCGGTGATAGACCTCGTCGGCGATGATCACGATGCCGCGCTCGCGACAGAATTCCAGCAAGGCCCGTTGGTCGGCGCGCGACATCACCCAGCCGGTAGGATTGCAGGGACTGTTCAAAAACAGCGCGCGGGTATTGGGCCGCACTGCGGCGCGCAGATCATCCAACGCCAGATGCCAGCCAGTCGCGCTCCAGCGCTGACGCACGGTGCTGAAACTCGCGCCCGTGACTTGAAAGGCGCGATCGATGTTCGGCCAATGGGGCGTGACGATGAGGCCGTGCTCGTCCTTGTTGAGCGTCATCTGCGCTGCCATGGTGATGGCCAGCATCGAGGAACCCGGCACGGTGATGCGCTCGAGGTCGACATCGACGTCGTACAAACGTGCAAGATAATTCTTGATCGCGGCGCGCAGCTCGGGGCGACCGCGCGGATTGGAATAGAAGGTATGGCCTTCATCCAGCGCCTGCTTGGCGGCGTCGCGAATGAAATCGGGTGTGATGAGATCGCCTTCGCCAAACCATAAGGCAATGACTTCCGGGTCACCCAGCCGCTTCAGCGCGACGCCAGTGATGCCGTTCTGTTCAAGAGATTCGATCTCCGCGCGCAGCATGCCCATGGCGCCGCTCCAGACTGGTGGTGCAAATTCATTCGCACATTGAAAGGCGCGCCCCCAAGCTCAGGCCCTTGGCTTGAATGTGCGAATGGTCGCGCCTACGAAGAGCAACGCCCGTCCGCAGCCGTAACGGCCGGGACGAGCATCACAGCTATTTCTTCGCCGCCAGCGGATTGACGAACTCGATCTGGAAGCCGAGTTTGCGCATGCCGACCAGACAGGTCTCGCAATCTTCCTCGATGGTGCCGCCGCTGGCGCCAATGCCACCGATCACGTCACCGGCCTCGTCGAAGATCGGGTAACCACCGCCGACCATGCAGATGCGCTCATCGGTGTGCTGCAGACCGTAGCCGAAAGCGCCGGGCAGCATGACGTCACGCACCATCTCAGTCGGACGCTGGAAGGCGACCGCAGTCCAGGCCTTCTTGACGGCGATTTCGATATTGGCGATACGGCCCTTCTCCGGACGCAGGGCACCACGCAGGTTGCCGCCCATGTCGACCACGCCGATAGACGACGGACGCCCCTTGGATTGGGCGTATGCGATGCCTTCCTTGAGCAGTACGTCGAGTTCAGCCAGTGTCAGTTCGCGCATGGTTCTAAATCCTCTCGTGAAGTGCTGAATACTTTTGGGTGCCTTGTTGGGCAGGGCGCTACGCTACTCTGAATGGCCGCATCACCGCCAGTGTTGATCGCCGACAAGCAGCAGACTTCGCCGCCCCATCATGCCGATTGGTTACACTCGCGCCATGCCCGTCGTCGCACTCGCCATCCTCGCCACGCTGCTGATCGCGGCCCTGTTTATGCCGACAGGTCTGCGCCGGCGGCGGCGCGCACGCTGGTTCGACACTCACCTGCCCGCTGGCTGGACGGCCTTGCTGGAATCCCGAGTGCCACTCTACCGCAAGCTGCCGGCTGGCCTGCGCGCACAGTTGCACGGCCACATGCAGATTCTGCTCAAGGAGAAACAATTCATCGGCTGCAATGGCCTTGTGGTAAGCGACGAGATGCGCGCGACCATCGCTGCGCAGGCCTGCCTGCTGCTGCTGAATCGCAAGACCGATTACTTTGGTGATTTCACCAGCATCCTGGTTTACCCCGAATCTTTCGTGGTGCCAGTAGTACGCCGCGATGGCGCCCTGGAAACTCACGATGAAGAACTGCGCAGTGGAGAATCCTGGCAACGCGGGCCCGTGGTGTTGTCGTGGACCGATATCGTGCACGGCACAACCCTGGCCGGCGACGGCCACAATGTCGTGTTGCATGAATTCGCCCACAAGCTCGATGAGGAAAACGGTGAGATGGATGGCGTACCAGCGCTCGCCGATGACGCCGTTCAGCGCGCCTGGATCGACATCCTCGGTCGCGAATTCGATCTGCTGCGCTTGCGCGCGCGCAATGTCAGCGACGGCGTGCTCGACGATTACGGCGCGAGTTCACCAGCGGAATTCTTCGCGGTCGCGACCGAGGCGTTCTTTGAACGCGGCCCTGCATTGTCAGCGCGCCACGCGCGCCTCTACGAAACGCTGCGCGGCTATTATCAGGTCGACCCAGCGAGCTGGCGCCCGCTCGCCAGCGTTTAATCACGCCACAGCCGTCGCGCTCAGGCTTCCAGCGCAGCGCGTATGGCGGTCATCAGCACACCTAGCACGGCCTCGCATTGAAAACCCGCATTGGTCACCGCGCGATTGGTCAGTCCTTCGAAGATCGCCAGAATGACCTCGATGATGGCTTCTACCGGCGTGTCATTACGCACGCCTCGCGCCGCCCGAATGTAGCGGACCTGATCGGTAATAGCGGTGCGTATGATCTGATCCGCGTCATTCACCGCCTTGGCAACCACGGTATTGCGCGCGGTTTCAGCCAGCACTTCCAACCATAAACCGACGAAGTCCGGCCGCGTGCGTTCATGGGCCGCGAGGCACACGCGCTCGGCAATCAAGGGCACCACATCGAGGTCGGTGGGGTAGGGTTGGAGCAATTCGAGCCAGCGGCTGACCATGCGCTCGACAATACCCTTGACGATGGCTTCCTTGTTGTCAAAGAAATGGTAGATATGTCCTGGGCTCATGCCGGACAACTTGGAGATCCTGGCAATGCTTGCGCCGTGGAATCCTTCGCGCGCGAAACATTCCGATGCCGCATCGAGTATCTGCTCGCGTCGCCCTCTGGCACGCTGGGACCGTCCCGACTCCCCCTCGGCGAACTTCTGTTCGGTCATAGACATCTCACTCCCCTCGTAGCCGTTCGGGGGTTGGTCTCGAAGTAAGTAATTCGCCCCCCCTTTTAGTTAGTTATTTTTCTGAATAGTCATTCCAAGCTTGACGGGCTGTCAACGCGAGGATAAATTCTATGAACAATATAGATTGAATATTCAATCTATATTTTGCTTGATATTTCTCGTCCCTCCGCCACCTGTCTGGCTCGAAACACAGGGAGCGGACCGCCAATCCGACCACCGTGAAGTCCGCCGTCAGCGATGGCAACTCGCGCAGCGGATGAGACGAGGACAGGACCGACATCCAGGTGCGTTTTGCTCCAGCACGGCATGGAGATTCGCGCTTCCGTCACACAGTTTCTTGACCACCTGATCTGCACCCGCCGAGTAGATCAGACCTTTTCCCACCGAGGTAAACGAGCTTGGGCGAGGGGGCACTATTTCACGTCGCGGCCGCACCCCCCTGTGGCTGCGACGAGCCCCTGAGCCCTGGAACCCTGTAACCCTCGCCTTGACGGGTGCGGACTGCGACAACGTCAGGCCGCACCCTTTTTTTGCCCACGCTGTGCCCTGCATCACGCAGTCCCACCGACCCTGGCCCGCTCTTTTCCGCGCCAGGCGCCTCGTGCATGCTGAGTTGCTGCCCATCTAATGGGTCGTCGAAGCTGCCTATCAAACTTTCATCTTAGCGACGGGGAGAAGGTCATGAGCGAGTTGGATATCAACGAGACCTTGCGCGATCTTGCCACCGGCAAGCTGCCGGATTGGATCGCCGATCATCTGCGCGTCTATCGCGAGAGCGGCGGACGCGAGGGGCATCTGTTTGACGCGAGCTTCGCCGGTGGCGGCAGTGCAGTGCCAACCCTGTTGCTGACCACGCTCGGTAGACGCAGCGGCGTGCGCCATACCATGCCGCTGATCTACGGCGCCGTGGACGGTGCCTATGTGATCATCGGTTCCAAGGGCGGCGCGCCGACTCAGCCCGCGTGGTATCACAATCTGTGCGCCGAGCCGCGCGTGGAGTTACAGGTTGGTCCGGAAATTTTTGCAGCCGTCGTGCGGGTCGCGTCAGGGTCCGAACGCGACAAACTGTGGCGACACATGGCCACCGTCTATCCGCCCTTTATCGATTATCAGGCCAAGACCACCCGCGAAATTCCGGTGGTGGTGGTGGAGCGCGTGTAGAGCCCGCCCATTCGGTCTCGGCATCAAACTACATCAGGCCCTTGCTAGCAGCCGGTATCGGAAAGCGACGCTCCAGCCAGCCCTCTAAAAACCGCGTGTCGATATCTCCATTAATGACATCGACATCCTCGGCCAGCGCGACATGCAAGGGGATGGTGGTCGGTACACCTTCGATCTCAAGACCAGTCAACACCTCGCGCAGACGAACGAGACAACGCGCACGATCGACGCCGTGCACAATCAGCTTGCCCAGTAGCGAATCGTAGAACGGCGGCACCGTGTAGCCTTCGAACAGCATCGAATCGAAACGCACATCGCCACCTTGCGGCACTAGGAGGCGTGTGATGGTGCCCGGCGCCGGCATGAAATTCTTGGCCGGGTTCTCGGCATTGATGCGGCATTCGATGGCGTGGCCTTCGATCACGACGTCGTCCTGTTCGATGGACAGACGCTCGCCGCCGGCGATGCGTATCATCTCGGCAACCAGATCGAGTCCGGTGATCATTTCCGTCACGGGATGCTCGACCTGAATACGCGTATTGACCTCGATGAAATAGAAACTCTCGGTCGCACGATCGTAGAGAAACTCGACCGTGCCCGCGCCCTTGTAGGCGACGCGCGCGGCAAGCTTGAGCGCCGCCGTGCACATCGCGGCGCGCACCTCGGCATTCAAATGAAAGGCCGGCGCCTCTTCCCAGACTTTCTGACGCCGACGTTGCAGCGAGCATTCGCGTTCAAAGCAATGCACATAGCGCTGGCCGTCGCCGAGGATCTGCACTTCGATATGGCGCGCGCTCGCAATCATCTTCTCGACATACAGACCGCCATCACCGAAAGCTGCCGTGGCCTCGGCCGCAGCCTGGGGAAACTGACGGACAAATTCTGCCGCGCTCTGCACCACCCGGATGCCACGCCCACCGCCACCGGCAGCGGCCTTGATCATGACCGGGTAACCGATGTGCTGCGCGAGCGCGAGACCGGCATCGACATCGAGCACACGCGCGGAGCTGCCCGGCACGGTCGGCACGCCGGCTTCGGCCGCGACCTGACGGGCCGCAACCTTGTCACCGAGCAGACGGATGGCGTCGCCATCGGGGCCGATGAAAATCAAACCGGCGGCGACCACCGCATCGGCGAAGTCAGCGTTCTCGGCCAGAAAGCCGTAACCGGGATGTACGGCATCGGCGCCGCTCGCACTGGCGGCCGCGATGATGGCCTCGATACGCAGATAAGACTTGGCGGCCGGCGCCGGCCCGATCTCGATAGCCTGATCGGCCAGTCGCACGGCCAGCGAATCGCGATCGGCGGCGCTGTGCACCTGCACCGTACTCAAGCCCAAGGCCTTGCAGGCGCGATTGATGCGCACCGCGATCTCGCCGCGGTTCGCGATCAGTACTCGGCGGATATTCACTCGTCGATCTCGGCAAGCAGTTGTTCAGCGTCAATGGCCTCGCCGTCTTCCACCAGGAAGGTGATGGTGCGACCGGCATGTTCAGCGGTGACTTCCTGAAAATTCTTCATGACCTCGACCAGGCCCAGCACATCACCCACCGCGACCGCCGCACCATCCTCTTTGAACGGCGGCGCATCGGCCGCGACGACGAACTTGTAGGTGATGTCGA
>JAYWAC010000285.1:0-9228 GCA_043782755.1 Pseudomonadota bacterium
GCCCCGCGCGGGGCGCACGACAATCAGCCAGCAAGGTAGTCAGACCATGGGAATTCTGCAAGGTAAACGCGCCCTCATCGTCGGTGTGGCCAGCAATAAATCGATTGCTTGGGGCGTCGCCAAGGCCATGCATCGTGAAGGCGCCGAGCTCGCATTCACTTATCAGAACGAGCGTCTGAAATCGCGAGTCGAGGACTTCGCCGCCGAACTCGGCTCGGAAATCACCGTGCCCTGCGAAGTGCAGAGCGATCAGGAAATCCAGGCGGTCTTCAATCACCTCGACGATTACTGGGATCATCTCGACATCCTGGTACATTCGATCGCCTTTGCGCCGCGCGAAGAGCTGCAGGGTGGTTATCTCGACAGCGTGACGCGCGAAGGCTTTCGCATCGCCCACGAGATCAGTTCCTACAGCTTTGCCGCCTTGGGTAATGCCGCGCGCCCGCTGATGAAGGGTCGCAATGGCGCGATGATGACACTGAGCTACCTGGGCGCGGTACGCACCATGCCGAGCTACAACGTCATGGGTCTGGCCAAAGCCAGCCTCGAAGCCAACGTGCGCTATATGGCGGAGAGCCTGGGACCGGAAGGGATACGAGTCAATGCGGTGTCGGCCGGCCCGATCCGGACGCTCGCGGCGTCCGGCATCAAGGATATGCGCAAATTCCTGACCTATGTCGAGAACACCGCGCCGCTGCGTCGCAATGTCACCATCGATGAAGTTGGTAACGCCGCAGCGTTCCTGTGTTCGGATCTGGCCTCGGCCATCACCGGCGAAATCACCTACGTCGATTGCGGCTACAACATCATGGGCATGGGCGGCATGTAAGGCCGTCGCCAAGCCTTAAAGATTCTTCGCGATCACCTTCACGTCGCTGGCGGCACGCACTGCGGCGACGAACTCGGTCCAGGCCGCGCCCATGCGGCCTTTGACCAACTCACCTTGTATAGTCGCGACGTCGCTACGGGCGATCTCGCTATCGGCCGGTACCACGACGTTAGCAACACGAATGATCGCGTAATCCGTGTTGCCTATCGGTAGACCGACGTACTGCGGGTTACTACCCGGCACTTCGGCGCTGAAGGCGGCGCGTAACACCGCGCGATTGACATCACCCGATTCGCGCGTCGCGCCCTCTTCCTGTTCCCAGCCAAAGCCACGGCCCTTAACCACATCAGTGACGGTCTCGCCCTTGCGCAGACGTTCGATCAATTCCTTGCCCAGTGCCTCGGTGAGTTCGCGGCGATGGGCATTCCGCACCGCGTCCTCGACCTTCGCCTTGACCTCGGCCAGTTCTGGAATCTTCGATGGCACGTGCTCGATGACGCGCAGCGCCACCACGCGGTTGTCGGGCAATTCGATGGGCTCGCTGTTCATGCCTTCGCTCAGCACTTCGGCGGTGAACACCGCGCCAGCCGCCTTTTCAGAAAACTTTTTGGCGAATTCTTCCTTGCTCAATACATCGGTCTTCTGGGTCGTCAGGCTGAGCGTCTCCGCAGCTACACTCAGGCTGTCGGAATGCTCGTACACCAGATTGGAGAACTGCTCGGACTGCTCAAAGAACGCCTTCTGCGCCTCGGCATTGCGGTAAGCCACTTCGACTTCCGCCTTAACCTTGTCAAAAGGCTGCAGACCGCCGGCCTTGATGTCCTTGAGCTTAATGATGTGCCAACCAAACTTGGTGCGCACCGGTTCACTGATTTCACCGATCTTGAGTTTGAACGTCGCTTGTTCGAATTCCGGTGCCATCGCACCACGACCGAAGAACCCGGTAGAACCGCCTTCGGCTTTTGAGCCGACATCGTCGGACAATTCCTTGGCCAGCTTCTCGAAGTCCTCGCCCGTCTGAGCGCGCTTCAAGACGTCTTTAATCTTGGCCTCTGCGACACTAGCCACATCAGCTTTCGCGTCCGGCGGCAATTGCACCAGGATATGGTTGGCATTGCGCTCCTCGGTCAGGGTGTAGGCGGCCGGGTTGGCGTCGTAGTACTGATGCAGCTTGTCGTCATTGATCTCGATCTTGGTCGCCAGCGCGGCGGCCGAGATTTCCAGGTATTCGACGCTGGCCTTCTCAAGCGTGCGGTAGTCTTCATTGTGCGCTTCGAAATAGGTTTTGGTCTCGGCGTCGGTGACAGTGACCTGCTTTTCGACTTCGGCGGCGGGAATCACGGCGTAACCGATATCACGCTTCTCCTTGCGCAGCGCGGCGACCTTTTGCGCTTCCTCGCGGGTGACGAATTCCGATGCGGCGACGCCGTTACGCAATTGCGATTTGGCCATGTCACCACGCAGCTGCTGCTCGAAACCGAGCTGCGAAAACCCCAAAGCGGTGACACGTTGTTCATAGAGCGCGCGGGAAAAACCCTTGTCGTCTTGAAAGGCTGGAATTTGCAGCAATTGCTGCGCGAGCTGCGCATTGGTGACTCGCACGCGAGACTTGTCGACCAGACTCGACAGCACACGGTCATTGATCAGTTCGTCCAAGGCCTTGGTCTTGACCTCGGGCTTGTCCCAGTCGGCGGCACTGAAAGCGTCGCCGAGCATGGATTCAGCCTGACGCCGAAAACGCTGTAATGCCTTCTGGAATTCTTCGATGGGGATTTCATCGCCATCGACCTTGGCGACAATCACGCGTTTGGCGGCGTTGATATAGCTTTCGACGCCCCATAGGACGAAAGTCAATGAAATCAGACCGACGATCACCGCGACGATCACGCCCTGGGTTCGATCACGTATCGTTTGCAGCATGCAGGAACCCTCTGCTCAAGAACGAAGAGGAAACTCAGGGCTGAAAAAAAGCGGGCGCACCATCTGGTGCGCCCGGCTTTGTATTCCATCGAATTTGGCGGAGTGGACGGGACTCGAACCCGCGACCCCCGGCGTGACAGGCCGGTATTCTAACCAACTGAACTACCACTCCGATGACTAACTCTGGTGGGTGCTGAGGGGATCGAACCCACGACCTTCGCCTTGTAAGGGCGACGCTCTCCCAGCTGAGCTAAGCACCCGAATCCATGCTCTGGGAAGCGCGCTAATTTACTGCATCCTTGAGCGCTTTGCCAGGTTTGAAGCCAGGAACTTTCGCTGCCTTAATCTCGATTGTCGCACCGGTCTGCGGATTGCGCCCCGCGCGTGCTGCACGGCTGCGCACAACGAATGTACCGAAGCCGACTAGACTCACTTGTTCGTCTTTCTTGAGTGCCGCAGAAATGCTGTCGAAGACCGCATCCACGGCACGGGTTGCAGAAGCTTTGGTAATGTCTGCGGCAAGCGCGACGGCGTCGATCAGTTCTGCTTTGTTCATGGAGCTTATCCCCTTAGTCCCTACGCGGTGAAAAGTTCAGCTGCGGCGAGTGGGCTGCGCGCTGATGATTATTGTGTGCGGCAAATTGGTGACCCTGGCGGGTGCGCGGCCGTTATACCAAGCACCCCCTGGAGCGTCAAGCAAGCCGAACTCATTCGGACTCGGCCTGCGACGAGAGCCTCAATGTCTTCTCAGAACGTCGCCATCTTCTTCGTTGGCGGACTTTTCCTTAGCCGGTGCGTTTGCAGTCGCTTCGCTGACGGGCAATGGTTCCGGCATGCGTAACAACGCAATCTGGAACACTTCGTCTATCCAACGCACGGGCTTGATCTCGAGTTCCTGTGCAATGTTCGCAGGAATCTCCGCCAACTCTCGTTCGTTCTCTTTCGGGATCACGACCTGCTTGATGCCACCGCGTAATGCGGCGAGAAGTTTTTCCTTCAAGCCACCAATGGGCAACACTTCACCACGTAAAGTGATCTCGCCCGTCATCGCGACACTGGCCTTTACGGGAATGCCGGTCAGCGCCGAGACCATTGCCGTACACATGCCGACACCGGCACTCGGACCATCCTTAGGTGTCGCGCCTTCCGGCACGTGGAAATGTACGTCATTGGTCGCGTAGAAATCGGGTACGATGCCTAGCGAGCGTGCGCGACTGCGGACCACCGTCATGGCCGCCTTGATCGACTCCTGCATGACATCACCGAGTCTACCGGTATAGATCTCCTTGCCTTTACCAGGTACGACCACCGCTTCGATAGTCAGCAGATCACCGCCAGTCTCGGTCCAGGCCAAGCCCGTCACTTGACCAACGCGATCTTCTTCCTCGGCAAGACCATAGCGGAATTTCTTCACGCCAAGATATTTGTCGAGGATTTTCGGTGTGACCGACACCGACTTGGTCGATGGCTTCTGCAGAATACCCTTGACTACCTTGCGGCAAATAGTCGCCATCTCTCGTTCAAGATTACGCACACCGGCTTCACGGGTATAGAAGCGGATCACATCGCGAATCGCCGCCTCGGAAAGCTTGAACTCATCAGCCTTGAGGCCAGCATTCTCGATCTGCTTTGGCAATAGGTATTTCCGCGCAATACTGACCTTCTCGTCTTCCGTGTAACCGGAAATCCGAATCACTTCCATGCGGTCCAGCAGGGGCGCGGGAATGTTCAAACTATTAGCGGTGGTGACGAACATCACTTCCGATAAGTCGTAATCGACTTCCAGGTAGTGATCATTGAAAGAATTGTTCTGCTCCGGATCCAGCACCTCGAGTAGAGCCGAAGCCGGATCACCGCGGAAGTCCATCGCCATCTTGTCGACTTCGTCGAGCAGGAATAAGGGATTGCGCGTGCCGACCTTGGCCATGTTTTGCAGGATCTTGCCCGGCAGGGAACCGACATAGGTGCGACGATGACCGCGAATCTCGGCCTCGTCACGAACGCCGCCGAGTGACATGCGCACGAACTTGCGATTGGTTGCACGTGCTATCGAACGGCCAAGCGAAGTTTTGCCGACGCCGGGCGGACCGACCAGGCACAGGATCGGGCCTTTCATCTTTTTGACGCGCTGTTGCACGGCGAGATATTCGAGGATGCGCTCTTTGACCTTATCAAGACCGTAGTGATCGGACTCGAGAATCTCCTCGGCGCGATTCAGATCGCGGCTAGTCTTAGAGCGCTTCTTCCATGGCACCGAGACTATCCAGTCGATGTAATTGCGCACCACGGTCGCTTCGGCGGACATCGGCGACATCATGCGCAACTTCTTGAGTTCAGCTTCCGCCTTCTCGCGAGCTTCCTTGGCCATGCCAGCCCGCGCGATCTTTTTCGACAGCTCTTCGAACTCGTTAACGCCGTCCTCGCTCTGGCCAAGCTCGTTCTGAATAGCCTTCATCTGCTCATTCAGGTAGTACTCGCGCTGACTTTTCTCCATCTGCTTCTTCACACGTCCGCGCAGACGCTTCTCGACCTGCAGCAGATCGATTTCTGATTCCATCAGATGAATCAGATGTTCCAGCCGTTCGCGCAGCGGAATGATCTCAAGAACTTCCTGTTTGTCCTGAATCTTGATCGCCATGTGCGCGGCGATGGTGTCCGCCAGACGCGACGGATCGTCGATACTCGACAAGGACGAGATGATCTCAGGCGGGACCTTCTTATTGAGCTTCACGTATTGTTCGAACTGGGTCATGAGCGAACGACTCAGGACCTCGGCCTCGCGACCGCTGACTTCTTCAGCCTCGATCATTTCGCAACGCGCGGCATAGAGATCGTCGGTTTCGACGAAGTCCTCAATGCGTGCACGCTGTACGCCTTCAACCAGCACCTTGATGGTGCCATCGGGTAGCTTCAGCAACTGCAGAATATTCGACACCGTGCCGACGGCATGAATGTCAGTCGGTTGAGGGTTGTCATCGCCGGCGCTCTTTTGTGCGACCAGCAGAATTTGTTTGCCGTCTTCCATGGCACGTTCCAATGCTCGAATCGACTTTTCGCGGCCGACGAACAAGGGAATGACCATGTGCGGATAAACGACGACATCGCGCAGCGGCAATACCGCGAGCACATTGTTGGTATCGGTCATGATGAAGAACTCCTGCGAACACCACCCGCAGCGGGCCCGCCGCAGGTTGGCACAGAATGTAAGGGAGCCGGGAGCGATGACGCCCCGTGCAGATAGATCGAGTCAGGGTCACAGAACACCGGTTGGGCGCTGGGTAGCGCCCGGGTGGCTAAGGCGGCGGGGATGGGTTTAATCGGGAGCCGCCTTGGAAATTTCCGCGCTTTCGTAAATGACAAGAGGTTTAGACTCGCCCTTAATCGCACTCTCGTCCACTACCACCTTGGTAGCGTTCTTGAGCGACGGAAGTTCGTACATGGTGTCGAGCAGACTTTGTTCAAGTATCGAACGCAGTCCGCGTGCGCCGGTCTTGCGCTCGACGGCACGCTCGGCAACAGCCCGCAGCGCGTCTTCGCGAAACTCAAGCACGCATGATTCCATCTCAAAGAGCTTACCGTACTGCTTGGTCAACGCATTCTTCGGCTCGGTCAGAATCTGAATGAGCTGTTCCTCATCCAATTCATCCAGCACCGCCAGGACGGGCAGACGACCAACAAACTCCGGAATCAAGCCGTACCTGATCAGATCCTCGGGCTCGACCTGATGCAGCAGTTCACCGGCGGTCTTCTTGTCGTTCTTGCTCTTGACCTCAGCCGAAAAGCCAATGCCACCCTTCTCTGAACGATCGCGAATGATCTTATCGAGGCCGGCAAACGCGCCGCCGCAGATGAAAAGAATATTAGAGGTGTCGACCTGCAGGAATTCCTGCTGCGGATGCTTGCGACCGCCCTGCGGTGGCACCGAAGCAACCGTGCCTTCGATGAGCTTGAGCAATGCCTGCTGCACACCTTCGCCAGAGACGTCGCGGGTGATCGACGGATTGTCCGACTTGCGCGAAATCTTATCGATTTCGTCGATGTAAACAATACCGGTCTGCGCCTTCTCGACGTCGTAGTCGCACTTCTGCAGCAGCTTTTGAATGATGTTCTCGACATCCTCGCCGACGTAGCCCGCTTCAGTCAGCGTGGTCGCGTCAGCGATAGTGAAAGGCACATTGAGAAGACGCGCGAGCGTCTCGGCAAGCAGGGTCTTGCCGCTGCCGGTAGGGCCGACCAGCAGCACGTTGCTCTTGGCCAGTTCGACATCATTCTGCTTAATGCGGGTCTCAAGACGCTTGTAGTGGTTGTAGACTGCCACCGCCAGAATCTTTTTGGCGTGGCTCTGGCCAATCACATACTCGTCGAGAATGCCCTTGATCTCGCGCGGGATCGGTAGCTTGCTACCATGACCGCCCGGGCTCTTTTCCTGAATCTCTTCACGGATGATGTCGTTGCAAAGCTCCACGCACTCATCGCAGATGAAGACCGATGGACCGGCGATCAGTTTACGAACTTCGTGTTGGCTTTTGCCGCAAAACGAGCAGTACAGCAACCGGTCGCCGTCGCCCTTGGAGTTCTTGCCATCGCTGCTCATTCAAGTACTACCTCGAAGATGGACCCTTGGCGTCCGGTTTATCGCCGCCGACGGATTCCCGTTTGGCCAGCACCCCATCAATGATGCCATAAGTTGCCGCTTCGTCAGCGCTCATGAAGCGATCACGATCGGTATCAGCGGCAATCTTTTCCAGCGGCTGACCGGTGTGTAAAGCAAGGATATCGTTCAGACGATCGCGCGCCTTGAGGATTTCCCGCGCGTGGATATCAAAGTCCGAAGCTTGGCCCTGGAAGCCGCCGAGCGGCTGGTGAATCATTACTCGCGAATGCGGCAGACAGAAACGTTTCTTGGCTGCGCCGCCCGCCAGTAACAACGCCCCCATGCTCGCCGCCTGACCGATGCACATCGTGCTGACGTCAGGCTTGATGAATTGCATGGTGTCGTAGATAGCGAGGCCAGCGGACACGGAGCCGCCCGGTGAATTGATATAGAGATGTATATCCTTGTCAGGGTTCTCAGATTCAAGGAATAAAAGCTGCGCAACGATAACGTTCGCAACGTAGTCTTCAACCGGCCCGACCAGGAAGATCACGCGTTCCTTGAGCAGGCGCGAGTAGATGTCGTACGCACGCTCTCCCCGCGCCGATTGTTCGACAACCATCGGCACGAGGTTCAGTGCCCGCGGGCTGCTGGCGCCCATGCGAAAATCGGAATGTTCTATCGACATCAGGTACTTGCCTCGGTCGTGTTGTCAGTCTGCACCGGATTCATCAAAGCGTCAAACGTGACTGCCTGTTCGCTTAATTGCGCACGGCTGGCGATCCAGTTGACCGCCTCGTCTTCCAGGCACATGCCTTCGATCTGCTGCAGCTGCTGCGGATTCTCGTAATACCATTTGACCACCGCCGACGGATCCTCATAACTCGCCGCCATGCCTTCGATGGTCTGACGTACTTTCGCCGGATCCGCCTTGAGCTGCGCTTGTTTGACGATTTCGGCCATCACCAGTCCAAGCTTGACCCGCTTGTGGGCCTGCGCCTGGACTGAGTTCTCAAATTCGGCAATGGCGTTGCTCGGATTGAGACCGCGCATCGCCATTTCGCGCGCCACCTGCTGACGCAGGCGTTGCGCCTCCGACTGGACGAGGCTGCTCGGTAATGCGAAATCATTTGCAGTCGCGACCTTGTCCATCACTTCGGCCGTGAATTGCTGGCGCAGGGCGCGCTCGCGCTCCTTCTCCATGTTCTGTCGCACTTCGGTACGGAACGCTTCGATGCCACCTTCCTTGACACCGAACTTCTCGATAAAGGTGTCGGTAATTTCAGGCAGCAGCGATTCGGATACCTTATTCACGGTGATCTCGAAGCGCACCGGCTTGCCCGCCAATTCAGTGTTGCGATATTCATCGGGAAAACGCAGATCGAGTACCGCCTTGTCGCCCGCCGCCTTACCCGTCAACCCAGCTTCGAAGCCTGCGATCATGGTGCCGCTACCGAGTTGGATGGCGAAATCCTCGCCCTTGCCGCCTTCAAACGGCACGCCATCGATGGTGCCCAGAAAATCGATCGACAGTTGATCGCCATCGGCAGATGCACGCTCAACTGCCAACCATTCTTTGTTCTGCTCGCGCAACTTCTCGATCATGGCATCGACATCGGCATCGCCGATATCGCAGCTACGACGGACCACCTGGAGTCCCTCGACCGGCGCGAGTTCGAATTGCGGAAAGACTTCGAACACGGCGGTGTAACGCAGACCGTTGCCGACGATGCTCTCGACCTTGTCGATGACCGGCTGGCCAGCGGCCCGCAAGTCTTCCTTGTTCATGGCTTCGCCGAAACTGCTCTGCAGTATTTCGCCGACCACTTCGTCACGCACTCGCGAGCCGAACTGCTGACGAACGACCTTGGCAGAGGCTTTGCCC
>JAYWAC010000286.1:0-3475 GCA_043782755.1 Pseudomonadota bacterium
GTTCGCCAATTCACTGCTGGCGGCGCTGTCGCGCGCCATCATCCAGATTCTGGACGAACATGGTGAAGGCTTGCTGGCGGATACCTTGAGTCGCGGGCGCTAGGGCTAAGCGGCTGCTGTCCTTTTGCCAGTTCTGTAGGTCCGACTTCAGTCGGACATTCAAAGGCGCGCTTTCGATTCGTGCTGTGGAAGGAATGTTCGACTGAAGTCGGACCTACAATGGAGGGGCAATACAGGAGCAATACAGGACTACTAACGCGTAATCATGATGCTCTTGAAGGTGTGATCAATATTATTGATCTCGCCATCGGGATTGAGCGTGAAGCGTAGTGCGGTTTTTTCATCGCCCTTCTTCTCCATCACGAGCTTGTCGTAATACACGACCTTCAGCACCGGGTTGACGCGGTCGACGCGCACCGTCGCTTCCACCGGCTTGTTGCTCTCGGTCGCGTAGTAGACGAGATTGACCACGTATTCGCCCGGCACGATGCCGCGGATGGTCATCACTTCCTGATTGAGTGGGTTGGTCAGCTTCTTGCCGTCGATTTCGATCGTATCGTTCAGCATGCCGCGATCGTCGCGATCGAGATGCACGAGGTCCGCCTCGCGATTGCGGAACCAGATGATGCTGCCCTTGGGATCTTCGACCCACAGATCGAGGTCGTCCGGACTGTTGTCGGGCCAGTTGAGGGTGATGATGTACTCGGCCTTGGGATCGATGATGCCTTTCTTCGCGACCGGGTTCATGAACATGACCGCCAGCACGAAGAAGAAGGTCAGCGCCTGTATCATCTTGAACAGGATGGCGGTGATCGGGTCGAAGGGTTGCTGAAACTTCGAGCGCGATCCTAGACGCAGGCCCATGAGACTCAGTCCGCGCGGCTTAAGCGGCGGTGTCGAGGCGTGGCAGGATTTCCACCTGCGTCAAGCGCACCGTGCTCTCGAGCAATTCATCAAGACCGCGATTGAGCAGATAGTAGGGCGCTGACAGCAGGGTGGCGGTGACCAGGCTGGTGAGCGTGGTATTGAGCGCGATGCTCATGCCATAGCTCATGTCCTTCAGGATCTGTTGCATGGAGGCGGCGTCGATCACCGACTGCTTGGACACCGACGACAGCATCCAGATGAAGCCGATGAGAGTGCCGACGAAACCTACCTTCAACATCAAATCGATCATGAACCAGCCGAATTCGTGCTCGCCGCGCATGCGCGAGGCATAGGCTTCCAGCAGATCGCCGCTGGCGCTGGCTTCGGCGTGGGCGCCGCCAGGAGTGGTGGCGCGGGTGCGCACAATGTCGTGCACATAGGTGGTCAGAAAGCCGGTCGGCAGCACCGCGCCAGTGGCGGTGGTGATGCTGGTCTCGATCAGACGCAAGGGCTTGTCGGCAGCGGCGGCCAGGGTTTGTTCGGCGCGGGTGATGTGCTTCAGTTCCAGCGACAACAACCAGGAGCGATACAAGCTATGTCCGGCGCCGACCACGTACATCGCGAGCAGGATGGCCGACACATAACTGCGGTCATTGGTCAGCAGGTTGCGCATGAGACCGGTGTCGACGATGACGACGGTGGCGAACACCGTGAGACCCGCGAGCAGCAGCCAGACCAGGACCAGGAAATGTTCAATCCGGCGCATGCCATGCTCCCCTCGAGCGCGATTGGAATCAATACCAGGAACGTTGCATTGTAGACGGCGGCGGAGGGCGGCGGATAGCTAGCCGGTAGGTGCGAATTCATTCGCGCCTACCGGCGATTCAACACCTGCTTGCGAAACTCCTGCACCACTGGCAATTCATTCAACCACGGCGACGCATCCGCGCGCGAAGGATCAATCGCATTTGCCTTGCCCACATAGCCCGCTGGAATCTGACTCACCAACACCGGCGGCGAGACACTGTGGTCGAGGTAGTGATACTCATAACCCGGCACACACAGGTCGTCATCTAGCGCGACACCGACGGTGCGCACGCCATAGCTCATGATTTCCGTGGTGGTGGCTTGTGGTGGAATGATCCACACCTGCTTGGGACTCGCGAAGAACATGTATTGCACTTCGCGATTGCGCGACACGATGCGGTAACGATGCAGATCGCCGCCGTAGAGGGAACTGTCGGAGCGCTCGCATTCCAGAATACCGTCGCTGAAGTCGGGTGCATAGCCGGTGGCGAAGCGCAGTGAATGCGGGTCGCCCTTGCGCGTGAACCAGGCGATGGGCTTGCCACCATGAATACGATTGCGTGGGTTGCTGATGGCCTGGGCGCGCGGCCCGCTGAAATCGCGATAGGGTCGAATGCGCGCATCCGGGGCGTTGCGCAACACCATTTCCACCGCCACGTGATTGGTTTTCACGCGCTTGCTCTGGCGGTTCAGGGTTTCGAGTGCGGCCTGCAATTCGAGCGGCAGGTCGGTGGTTTCCTCGGCCGAGGTGACGGTTTCATAGCCATCTTCCACCACCACCGTGACATCACCCTTGCCCACCCAGTTCTCGTGTTCGGAACGTATCACGTGGGAAGCCGAGCGCCAGATGAGTGAGACGTCCTTATAGAAGATGCGCGCGTACAGACTGCGTGCTCGGACCGCGGGCGGCATCACATAGGCGACGAAGAAACGCAGATCAGGGTTCTGACGAACTTCCGCCAGAAAGTACCGCGTGTCGAATAATTCGAGCAGATACTTGGGTCCGTAGCCACGGCGCAGCAAGATCTCAGGGGTGTGCCGCATATTGCCCGACACCACGAGACGCACGCCTTCGGCACGGAGATCATCGAATAATCGCCGCACCGCCAGCGGCGACAGCGTCGCCGGCGTGACGCTGGCAACAATGGCGCGGGGAATGCGCGGATGCATGTGAGCGATGGCTCAGCCGGCGTCGGCGCGTGGCGCCAACAGCATTGGTGCAAGCAACCAGGCCAGGGCCGCGAAGCACACGATCCATAGCACCTGCGCCGCCGCCACCAGCACGAAATACTGCGCCGGCCACAGGAGTGGCAGCAGCACCCGTGCGATGAGACTGGCGACGGCGAGTGCCAGCACCGTTTTGATCGACGCGGGCGGCGCATGGACATCGCGCCCGGTATGGCCGAGCGTCACGCGCACCATCATGCTGAGCGTGACGAGGCCGATACCGCCGAGCGCGAATAGATGCAGTGCAAGTGTCGCCTGCGCATGACCGAGAGCGGCGGCCGCTTGCAGCGCAAAGGCCAGCACCATGCAAGCGTAGGACAGATGCAGTGACCACAGCAGTGGGCGCGTCAATATCGCCGGTGTATACCAGCCGCGCAGTCGCCAGCCGTGCAGACCACAGAGCACGGCCGCCAGCACACCAGCCTCGCGCTGCTGCTGGGTGAAGACCTGCAGGATGAAGAAGCCGAGATAACAGGCGAGGCAGGCGCCATCCAGCCCGTTCGAATTGTGCAGCTTGACGGTGACTCCCGCGCCGCTCTCGGTGAACAAGGGAATCAAGCGCCGCGCCATGGTC
>JAYWAC010000287.1:0-24188 GCA_043782755.1 Pseudomonadota bacterium
CCACCACCCCCGCCGCGCTCGATCGCTTTCCGGAAAAATTCCGCACCTACACCCTTGAACATCTGTTTGGCGACGTGTGGCAGGGTGAAGCGCTGGCACTGGAAGAACGCTCGCTGGTGACCTGCACTATCCTTGTGGCGCTGGCCCGCGAACCGGAACAACGCTTTCATTTCGCCGCCGCGCGCCGCCTCGGCATTGGCCGCGACAAGCTAGTGGAAATGATCACCCACGCCGCCCATTACGCCGGCTGGCCGAACGCGGTCGGTGCGCTGCGCAGCCTCGAAGAGGTGTGGCCGACCAGCGAGTAGCGACTAAAACTCAATCGCCGACCTGCTGCTTGCCACGCGCCATGATTTCCGTGCGTCGTGATTCGATGGTCGCGGCACTGACGCCCTCATTCCAAGCACGCGACTCACGCGCCTCGAACGCCATCGCGTCTTCGAGATTCATGTGGTAGCCGCTGTCGATCACGCGCTTGTACAGCGGCAGAAACTCCGGCGCGACACTCAGCATCGCACTCGCCAGTTCACGACAAGTCGGCAGCAAGGCCTCGGCGGCGACCACGCGATTGACCAGGCCCCAACGCTCGGCCGTGGTGGCATCAAGGAAGTTGCCGGTCAGGGACAACTCCTTGGCACGCGCGAGACCGATGACCCGCGACAGACGTTGACTCAAGCCCCAACCCGCCAGTAGCCCGACGCGCCCGTGGGTGTCGGCGAAACGCGCCTGGCTGGACGCTACCAGCATGTCGCAGCACAACGCAATCTCGAATCCACCCGTCACCGCCGCACCGTTGATCGCGCCGATCACGGGCCCACTGAAGGAACGCACCGCCGCACCCGTATCGGCCCACGGCTGCTTGCGACCATGAATCGCGGCACCGCTACCCAGCTCTTCGAGATCGAGCCCGGCACTGAAGGCACGGCCGGCGCCGGTCAGGATCACGACCCGCGTCTGGCCGTCGGTCTCCAGCGCGGCAAAGGTTTCGAACAGCGCGCGACGCAGTTCCAATGACAGCGCGTTCAAGCGTTGCGGACGATTGAGCGTCAGCACGGCCAGACCATCGGCTTTGTCTATGAGCAATACAGGTTCGGTCATGGTGGTGCCTTTCTACAGAATGTCGAGTGAGGCTCAAGCTTGACGCGTGCCGCGCCATGCTCCTGACCAGCGCGGCTTGCGCTTCTCGACGAAGGCATTCAAGCCTTCGCGACCATCCTCGGTAGAGAACACATTGCACAGCGTTTCGATCTGATTCTCGACATTGCGCCGATAGTCGAGATCGTTGGCACGCATGAAGGACGCGCGCCCCAGCGCCATGATGGTTGGCGATTTGGCCGCCAACACCCGCGCCAATTCCATGGCCTTGTCCATCAAGTGCGCACGCGGCACGGCATGATTGATGAGGCCGAGTTCGGCCGCCTGTTGCGCCGCTATCGGCGTGCCGCAGAACAACAGCTCAAAGGCCTTGTTGCGGCTGATCTGGCGCGGCAGGTGGGCGTAATGAATGGCCGGGATCACGCCGACGTCGATCTCGGGATAGCCGAGGTCGATGTCATCGGCCGCCACCGCCATATCGCAGTTGATGGCAAGCGTCATACCGGCGCCGCGCGCCGGGCCATTGATGACCGCGATGCTGGGCTTGCTCAGCCGGTACTGGATATCCATGGTCTCCATGTAGAACTTGTAGACGAAGGCGCGCAGATCCAGCGAATCGCCGCGCGCCACCATCTTGAGATCCATACCACCGCAGTACATACCGTCGATCGCGCTGGTGATGAGCAGCACGTGTACCTCCGGATCCTGATCCGCGCGGCGCATGGCAGCGTGGATGGCCTCGATCATGGGATGGTCGATGGCATTCACCGGCGCGCGCTGCATGGCGATGTTGGCGATGCCCTCGGTGACGGAGTAATTGACACGTTGTTGGTTGCTCACTGCAGACTCTCTCCCCTTCGTTATGATAGACGCGGCATCTCGCGCAGACGCTCAGGGCTCCATGCCGAGCTTGAGCGGCAGCGCCGGATCTTTCACCCACTCGGACATCGAACCGTCGTAGATGGCGACCTGGTCCTGGCCACAGACCAGCATCGCTAGCGCATCCATGGTCGCCGAGATGCCACCGCCGCAATAGGCGATCACACGCTCGCTCTCAAGCGCGCCGCTGTGGGTGAACAAGGGTCGTAATTTATCGGGCGGCAGGAACTCACCGCTAGTGGGATCCAGCAGGTCGCCGTAATAGACGTTATAGGTGCCCGGCAAATGGCCGGGCCGACCATACTGATTCTTCTCGCCGCTGTAGACCGCCGGCGCGAGCGCATTGATCGCGACCGGGCCGCGACCCGCCACCACCTCGAGCATCGCGTCCTTGCCTACCCACATGCCGGCGCGCGGTCGCGCCGTGAGCTGGCCGGGCGCATGATGCGGTCTCTCGGCATTCGTCGGTCGCCCTTCCTTCTTCCACTTCTCGTAGCCACCGTTCAACACCGCGACCTTGTCGAAACCGATAGATCGCAACATCCACCACACGCGCGTCGCCCACATCGGCACGCCCTTGTTATAGAGCACCACGGTGCTGTCGTCGCTGACGCCATGGCCGGCCATGATGGTGGCAAAGCGTTGCGGCGACGGCATCATGAAGGCGATATCGCTGTGCTCGTCGGAGAGCTCTTTGTAGACATCGAGAAAGCCCGCGCCGGGAATGTGTTCTGCCGCCCACTCGGCGCGACCGCTGTCGGGAATGTAACCACCGTCAGGGTGGTGCTTGAGAAAAATGCTGACGTCAAACAGGCGCAGATCAGCGGCGTCGAGATGTTGTGCAAGCCAGTCGGTGCTGACCAGTGGTCCGTCGAGTTTCATGATGCTTACCCTCCTCGGGGTTTACGCAGGCAATTCAGATCAAGACCGCGCGTACGAACTCGGCGAGTTCATTGTTGAATCTTTCCGGCACTTCGAAGAACGGTCCGTGGGCTGCGTCGTCGTACCAGGAGAGCTGCGCTTGCGGGCACAGCTCGCGTATCAGCTCGACGGTGGCCGGTAGCACCATGCTGTCCTTGCGACCGTGGGTCACAAGTAGCGGGCCCTTGTAGGCTCGCAGTGCCGGCTCGACCACGATCTCACGCGCGACCATCGCGGCCCGCACATCGGGGCGCGCCGTCATGTTGAAACACATCACGCGTTCGTAATCCTGGCGCGAGAGCTTGACCGCGAAGCAACGGTCGATGAACTCGCGCATGGCATCGATACTGACCTCGAGATCGCGCGAGATAGCGCGCGCGAAGGGTTCGCTAAAGCCTGCGCCGATATAGGTGCCGATGGCCTGTTCACCGAAGCGCACACCGCCGCCGACCAGATTGATGCCAGCGATACCTTGCGCGCCATAGGCACACAGATAGTCGCCGATCACGAAGCTGCCATAGGACCAGCCGACCAGTACCACCGGCCCGACCTGCAAGCGCTCGAGAATGGCGCGCACGTCGTCAGCCCACAGCCGCGTGTCCTGATAGCAGGCCGCGTCGGTCGGCGCGGCCGACATGCCGTGGCCGCGCAAGTCAAAGGCAATGAGGCGGAAGTGCTCAGCCAGCGTACTTTCATATTGCTTGCCCCAGCACAGATAAGCCTGCGACCAGCCGTGGATGAAAAGTATTGCAGGAGCGTCGCGCTGGCCCCATTCGAGCACGTTGAGTTCGAGGCCACCGCCGCCCTTGACTGTGTATTGCGTCTGCATGTCTGTTCCGAAACTGAAGTCTGAGTCGTCGTCCTGCACGCCACCCCTGTGCCCCGCGCGGCGGTGCTAGGATAACGTGGTCGAGCGCCATTGTAGGTGCGAATTCTTTCGCACACTGCACGGCGCCTGCCTGTCCACGACGACTCGGGAGCCTCCATGTCATTCCATCACAGCGCCTGCCCCCATGACTGCCCCTCGACCTGCGCACTCGAAGTCGAAAAACTCGATGCCCGCACCATCGGCCGGGTACGTGGCGCACGCGACAACAGCTACACCGCCGGGGTCATCTGCAGCAAGGTCGCGCGCTACGCCGAACGCATTCATCACCCCGCAAGACTGACCACGCCGCTCAAGCGTCGCGGCGCCAAAGGCAACGACGACTTCGTGGCCTTGAGCTGGGACGACGCGCTGGACGAAGTGGCCGAGGCTTTTCTGCGCGCCGAGAGCCAACACGGGCCCGCAGCGGTATGGCCCTATTTCTATGCCGGCACCATGGGCCTGGTGATGCGTGACGGCATCAATCGTCTGCGCCATGCCAAGCGTTATTCCGGCCAGCATTCGACCATCTGCACCACCCTCGCCTGGAACGGCTATATGGCCGGCACCGGACGGCTGTCGGGTGTCGACCCGCGCGAGATGGCCGAGTCCGATGTGATCGTGATCTGGGGCACTAATGCCGCCGCCACGCAAATTAATGTCATGAGTCATGCGCTCGGTGCACGCAGTAAACGCGGCACCCGTCTCGTGGTGGTCGATACCTACCGCAATGCCACCGCCAAGCAGGCCGATCTCTTCCTGTGTGTGAAGCCCGGCACCGATGGCGCACTGGCTTGTGGCGTGATGCATGTGCTGTTCCGCGACGGCTATGCGGATAGAGAGTATCTCGACCAATACACCGACTGCCCACGCGAACTCGAAGCCCATCTCGCCAGTCGCACGCCGGCCTGGGCACAAGCCATCTGCGGCGTGCCGGCCGCCGACATCGAAACTTTCGCGCAGCTGGTGGGCACGCATCCGCGCAGCTTCTTTCGCCTCGGCTATGGCTTCGCCCGCCAACGCAATGGCTCGGTCAATATGCATGCCGCAGCCTCGATTGCGGCTGTAACCGGTGCCTGGCGTCATCCTGGCGGTGGCACCTTGTTCAACAACGGCGCCATCTATCATTGGGACCGCACTTTGATCGACGGCCTCGATGTGCGCGATCCAGCGGTGCGCTTGCTCGATCAATCACGCATCGGTGCAGTGTTGACCAACGAAGCCTTGGCCTTGAGTGGTGGGCCGCCGGTCACCGCGATGCTGATCCAGAACACCAACCCGATGTCGGTCGCGCCCGATCTGAACACCGTGCATCGCGGCTTCGCGCGCAAGGATCTATTCGTCTGTGTGCACGAACAATTCATGACCGAGACCGCCAAGGTCGCCGACATCGTGCTGCCGGCCACCATGTTCCTGGAACATGACGATCTCTATCAGAGCGGTGGTCAGCAACACATCCATTTCGGGCCGCGCATCGTCGAGCCGCCGGGTGAGTGTCGTTCCAATCACGAAGTGATCTGCGCGCTGGCCAAACGTGTCGGCGCCGAACATCGCGGCTTCGACATGACAGCGCGCGACATCGTTGACTGGACCTTGCGTGAGTCGGGCTGGGGCAACGTCGAGGAACTCGAAGCGAAACATTGGATCGACGCCCAGCCGAGCTTTGATGAGGCGCATTTCATCGGGGGCTTCGGCCATCCCGATAAACGTTATCACTTTGCCGCCGATTGGAGCGCGCCCGCGCCGGCGGCCTTTGGTCCGGCCGGCGCGACAGCGACCATGCCCAGCCTGCCCGATCACTGGGACGTGATCGAAAACGCGACCAGCGACATGCCCTTCCGTCTCGTCACCGCGCCGGCCCGTCAGTTTCTGAATTCGACCTTCACCGAAACGCCGACCTCACGTCGTCGCGAGTCGCGTCCGACAGTCATGCTGCATCCCGACGATGCGCGACAGCTGGGTGTCGTCGAAGGCAGCAAGGTCGAACTCAGCAATGCGCGCGGCCGTGTGCGCCTGCATGCCGAGCTGTTCGATGGGCTGCAACGGGGCGTGGTGGTGTCCGAGAGTGTCTGGCCGAATGCGGCCTTTGAGGACGGCATCGGCATCAATGCCCTGACCGGTGCCGATCCCGGCGCGCCTACCGGCGGCGCGGCCTTTCACGACAACCGCGTGCGCATCCTCGCGGTATGACGAGCAAGCCGGTCTGTTCGTTACTGCCAAGCGAAGGAGTGTGAGGAAGCGCCGATGTTTGAAGCCGCCGAACTAGGTCTCAAGATGTCTAAGCAGGAGTTCAAGCGGCGCGAACCAGCACTGCACCAGACGCTGCTCGCTTTGCAGCGCCGTGTGCGCGACGCTGACTTCCCGGTCATCATCATCGTGTCGGGCGTGGAAGGCGCGGGCAAGGGCGACGTGGTCAGTCTGCTACATCGCTGGATGGACGCGCGTGGTCTTGAGACGCAGGCCTTCTGGGATGAGACCGACGAAGAGCGTCAACGCCCGCGTTACTGGCGTTTCTGGCGCGCGCTGCCGCCCAAGGGCCGTATCGGCATCCTGTTCGGCTCCTGGTATACGCGCCCGATCATCGATCTCGCGCTGAAGCTCTCAACGCGCGACAAATTCGATCGCGAGCTCGAACGCATTCGTCACTTCGAAGACATGCTGGTCGACGATGGCGCGCTGATCATCAAGCTGTGGTTCCATCTCTCGAAGAAAGCGCAGCACAAGCGTCTCGAAGAAGATGCCAAGGGCAAGGGCGTCAAGGTCGGTCCGCTCACCAAGACCTACGCCAAGAATTACGACCGTTTCGCCAAGGTCTCGCAGCGCGCGCTGCGCAAGACCGATGTCTCCCATGCGCCGTGGCACATCATCGAAGCGAGCAATAGCCGTTACCGCGATGTGCGGGTCGGTGAGGCTCTGCTTGAACGGCTGAAGACACGCCTCGACGCGCCGGCGCCGAGCAGCGGCCGCGTGACGGTCAGTGCGCCGTCATTGCAGCAAGTCGGCGAACCCGGTGTGCTGTCGGCCGTGCCGCTCAGCACGACCCTCGACGACAAGGCCTATCGCCGTGCCATGGCACAGTACAGCGACGAACTCTATGACCTGGCGTGGCAGGCCAGAGCAAAAGGTGTCAATACGGTAGCGGTATTCGAGGGCTGGGACGCGGCCGGCAAGGGCGGCGCCATTCGACGCGTGACGCAGGCCATGGACGCGCGCCTCTATCGCGTGATCTCGGTCGCCGCGCCGAGCGACGAAGAGCGGACCCACCACTATCTGTGGCGCTTCTGGCGCCAGGTGCCACGCGACGGCTTCCATACCCTCTACGACCGCTCCTGGTATGGCCGCGTGCTGGTGGAACGGGTCGAAGGTTTCGCCGGCGACCTCGCCTGGCAACGCGCCTACAGCGAAATCAATTCCTTTGAGGAACAACTGGTCGATCACGGCACGCTGCTACTCAAGTTCTGGCTGCACATCGACAGGGAAGAACAACTGCGGCGCTTTCGCGAACGCGAGCAGACGCCGTGGAAGCAATACAAGATCACCGCCGACGATTGGCGCAATCGCGATCGCTGGAGCGATTACGAGCGCGCCGTGACTGACATGGTGGTGCACACCAGCACCGAGATCGCGCCCTGGACCCTGGTGCCGGGCAACGACAAGCGCGTGGCGCGCGTCGCGATCCTGCAAACTTATTGCGAACGCCTGGCCGCAGCCCTCGCTTGAGGTGCTGCGCTCTTTGAACCTTCGCGCCCGAGCCGATGACCAAAGTCACAGGGGCGCCCAGCGTAACAATGCTTTACCTTATGGCGCCGACCAGACATGAACGCTGGTAAGGGCATCGCGCTTACCATAGAAAAATAAATAGACGCGGCGACGGCCAAGGACTTGACCCACAGCGCATGAAATCGCTACTCGACTTCGTTCCCCTGCTGGTGTTTTTCGGAGGGTATTACGGCGCCAAACAGTGGCCGGACCTCGCCGCGACATTCATCAACGTCATGCTCGGCCTGCTCGGCCTGGCGGCACCCTTACCGGCGGATCAGCTGGACATGGCCTGTGCCACCCAGCTCGCCATGCTGGCCACCGTCGCCCAGGTCGGCATCCTGCTGGTCTGTCGCCACAAGGTCGACAAGATTCTATGGATTACCCTAGTCATCGTGGTGGTCATGAGTATCGCCACCTTGGTCTTTCACGACCCGGCCATCATCAAATGGCGCTCGACGGTGCTCGACTGGCTGTTCGGCCTGACTTTGCTCGGCGGTGATCTGGTGTTTGGCAAGAATCTGATACGTGCCATGTTGGCAGCGCAGATTCAATTGCCTGACGCCGTGTGGCGGCAATTGAATTTCAGCTGGATAATTTATTTCGCACTATCAGGCTTGCTGAATCTGTTCGTCGCCGCGCGCTTCAGCGAGGAGATCTGGGTGAACTTCAACATGTTCGGCGGGCCGGCACTGACTCTATTGTTCATGCTGGGGCAGGGTTTCTACATGGCGCGCTTCATCGATAGCCCCAGCGAACCGGGTTAACTCCGGCGCGGCACGCGGACTGCGAATCCAGCCTGCGGCCGATCGCATCCTGCGTCGAATGCCTCGCGCCCGTCGGTGTACCCGTGCGCGGAATTTGCCTATTCTGAGTCGGCGCCGTCGCCACGGCCGTCATCAAACAGACAGGGGGAACGATGCCGCAGGAACTGGGGACGTTGCAGCAAGTAATCCAGTTAGTGACCAACTTCCTGGTCACTTACGCCTTTCAGATCGCAGGCGCGATCATCATCCTCATCGCCGGCTTCCTGGTCGCCAACTGGGTGGGGCGCTTGCTGTTGCGGGTGCAGGAGCGCCGCAATGTCGATATCACCCTGCGCCAGTTCATCGCCAGCACCGGGCGGGTGCTGGTCATCGGCATGTTCGTGATCATGTCGCTCGGCAAGCTCGGCATCAGCATCACGCCCCTTATCGCTGCGCTCGGCGGTCTCGCGGTCGGCGCAAGCTTCGCCATCCAGGGCCCGGTCTCCAATTATGGCGCCGGCATGGTCGTGATCCTGACCCGCATGTTCAAGGTCGGCGACAACATCAACGTCAAGGAATGCTCAGGCGTGGTGGCCGACATCAGCCTGTCCTCGACTCGCCTGGTGGCCGAGGACGGCGAAGACATCATCATTCCCAACAAACACATCGTCGGCGAGATTCTGCGCAACTCCTACCACAAACGCTTGGTGGAAGGCCGCATCGGCATTGACCCCGAGGCTGATATTGCTAGCGCCTGCGCCACCATTACCGCCGTGGTGAAAGACAAAACGCGCGAACTCAAAGCCCCCGCACCGCTGGTCGGCATCGAGGCTTTCGAGGACTACACGGTAGTCATCGGCTATCGCTACTGGGCCAACTCCCAGCACTATTTCGAGACACTCTATGGCGTGAATGACGCCATCCATGCCGCCTTGGATGCGTCCCATATCAACCTCGCCTCACGACGCATGATCGCCGGACGGACGGGCACTGAGTTGCTGGACTCAAGGATCGCGGCTCAGCCACGGACGGGTGCCGCCTAGAACCGTCGCCAAGGCACGCGCACCGGCCTGGGCTTCGACTTCGCTGGTGTAACCACCGACCGACACGCGCCACGCGCGGCGCTCGCCCAGCACGAGTTCACTCAGTTCCCCGCCCTGGCCTGCCACCGACAGTTGTGCAAACAAAGTGCGCGCTTCTGCTTCCTGGTCCGATAGTCGAAACATCAGTCGATAGCGCCCTTGCCCATCGCGTTGACCGCCGCCCGCCTGCGGCTCGGTTTCCTGTGCCCAAGCTCCCAGGTCATCGGGATTGACCGGCGCGAGCGGCAAAGCAGGCTGACCGGTGGGGGCCATGAACAGACTCTGGGCTTGGCTCATCGCCACCGACTGGCCGTTGCGCTCGATCTCGATATGCCCTTCCAACAACACGACAAAATCACGCGCGTCCTCGTGCTTGCCCCACACGTCGGTGCCACGTATACCGATGGTCGCGGTGCCGACCCGCGCCTGGATATCGCGTTTGCGCCCGACTGCGGCGGTCGTGAAACGGAACGCGCCGCGCACCACGTCAAGGAAGCCCTTGAAGACACCGCTCTCGATCGGCGGCTCCTTGAGTTCGGCCAGCGCCAGCTCGGCATTCTCGCCAAGCTTGACCGTGCTGCCTTCCGACAAGGCGAGCAACACCCGCGCGCCCGGGCCGGTCGCGATGCGATCACTCGCCGCTAGCGCCTGGCCGGGTTGCAGCGCGCTGCGCGTGCCATCGTGTACCAGCCAGGCGGGGGCCTGCAGCAGCCGCACCTCGGCCGGTACGGCGAATACATCCCAGGTTGCCGACAGACATAGAAGTGTGAGGATGAATAGCCGCATAGTCTTCCTTTCGTGGTGGGCACGAACTCAGAAAGCAGCATAACGCCGCGCGCCCCGCCTGGTGTGAGCCTGAGTGACCGCGCGGCGTAATAAGGTTCGAAGGGCGAGTAAAAAGAAACGGGGCCAAGGGCCCCGTCTCCGCACGTCGATGCCGGTAGGACTACGCGCTGACGGTGATCTTCTTTGGCTGCACCTGCGCCTTCTTGGGAATGATCACTTCCAGCACGCCATTGACGCTGCGCGCTTCGACATGCTCGGCGTCGGCCGTGTCCGGTAACGCGAAGCGGCGATAGAAATTGCCATAGACGCGCTCGACGCGGCGCGCACCGTCAGCGCGTTCCTCGCCGCGTTCCGCGCGTCGCTCACCGCTTACGGTCAGCACGCCATTCTCCATCGAGACTTCGATCGCCGTCGGGTCGACACCCGGCACATCGGCGCTGATCACATAGCGCTCCTGTTCTTCGTGAATATCGACCGCCGGCACCCAGTGACTGACGACCGAAGTCGAATTGTCGTCCGGGTTAACTGCGTTGACGGCGTTCACAGCGTTGCCGCCGAAAGCGCGGTTCATTTCTTCCTGCAGACGACGAATGGTGGAAAAGGGTTCGTAGAGAGTGGTTCGCATGATGGTAGCCTCCGGCTTGTTTGCTCTGTTGAAGGCTAGATGGGTGATGCTGAAAACTTTTCAAGGCCGGCGATGAACGATTTTTATGGCATGCCTGAGTCTTGAAAAGGCAGACCGAGAATGCCGCTCCATCCTCGAGTGTTGCCGCCGATGGCGACTTGCGTCATTTCGCAGCCGTCTGCCGCTCATTTAGCGAGCCAGGGACGTACGGATAAACTACCGCGCCTCCTGTAGCGCATCATTCTTGCAAGCTGGCTCATTGTGGCGCAGGCAACATGGTTCTGTTTACGAGCGGCGCCAAAAGACGCGCCCGCTGACCCAGATTCTTTCGGACATTCGTTTGCAGTACGCCCTTGCTGGGTCGACGATACGCAGAGCCAATTTCAGTCGTCCGCCGCGACTCGCGCGCCAGAGCCTATGCGTTTTCGCACATCCCCGCGTTCTCATACCGTGAAATAATCTCGCCTATACCGACTGCACGAAATCACCTCTTCGCGCGTCGGATAGCAACTCCACCACCTGATTGGAGACCGACATGCAGTGGTTAGTGGCTGGTGATCGGCGGGCTGCTAGTCGGCCTCGGCGGACCTTTCTGGTTCGACGCCGTGCGTTCGCTATCCAGTTTGCGCAGCCCGGTCGGCGTCACGGCGCGTGATGACGATCACACGGTTGTCGATGTCATCACGCCAGCGACTGCTGCGGTGGCCTTATTCAAGACCACCGCTGCCGGTCGCGATGCGCGGCTTGGTCAGGGTGTCTTTGCCGGCGACGACGAACCGGCACTGGGATGAGCGTGGCGAGATCCTGGCGGTGCTGCCGCGCGGACAAGTGGTGAGTGTGATCGGCCCGACAACTGCGAGCGGCTGGCTGAACGTGCGCACATCCTTGCCTCCTGTCGATGTCGTCAATAAACCTGACCTCGCCGCAGATCCGCAAGTCCATGGTGCAGTCGATGACGATGCCGCCAACCTGGAGATTGCCCGTCAACGTCGCGACAACATCGTCACGCGCGTACCGCTGCGCATGATGGGCTACAGTCATGTTGGTACCTTCCTGTACTTCGATCACAAGGGCAACATTTCCAACGATCGCGGCCACTGGTTCCGTTTCCTGGACGGCGCCGAAGGGCGCATCGCCTACCTCGGCGCTCTCGAGCCGGACGACGCCACGGATCACCGCACGGCGCGCGGCTATCTGCCGCACCTCGCGAGACAGCAGAATCCGTTCGTCTGACAATCACGGCGCGGCGGGCAGGAGCGAGGAAACTGACTGGTGCAAGGGGAGCAGACGATGGACACAGGACACGAAGCGACGGATGCCGGGGTGAGCGACGATTTCGCGCCGGTACTGGGAGCGGAACTCAACTGCATCGACGGCGCCCGTAAGCGCCAGCCCATGAAAGGACTCTGGGTAACACCACGCGATGGTGCGAGTCCCTACCAGAACGCAGCGCGCATGAAACTCGCCGGTCTCGCTTTTTCCGGCGGCGGCATCCGCAGTGCGACATTCAATCTCGGCATCATCCAGGCGCTGTGCACGCTCGGCCGTATTGGTCGCTTCGATTATCTGTCGACCGTGTCGGGCGGCGGCTACATCGGCAGCTGGTTGTCGGCCTTAATACACGCGCGTGCGACTACCACCCGCACCGCCGCCGAACTGCAGGGCGCGCTCGGCACCGGCGCTGCCACGCGGCGCAACGGTGTCGCCGCAGAGGGCAAGCACGCCGAGGATCGCGCAATCGGCTTTCTGCGTGCCTATAGCAATTATCTGACACCCAATGTGGGCCTGCTCAGCACCGACACGCTGGCCGGCGTATCAGCCTATCTGCGCAACGTGATTCTGGTGCAAACCACCGTCATCGCACTGCTGGTCTTCCTGCTGCTGCTGCCACGCTGGCTGTATGCTTTATTCTGGACTTCGCTCGGTCCCTGCGACTGCATAAACCTTACTCACGTCAGCGTGCGCCAGTTCGCAATCGGCGCCACGCTGCTATGGCTGATAAGCGTGCTTGGCATCGCCTCAAACATGCATCGCAAGGCACCGCGCTGGGCTCGCGGCCCAAACTTCGTATGGCTCGTAGTGCTGCTACCTGGGGTGATCGGTGCCTTGTTGTGGTCCCACGCGCTGATGGCAAATAGCGGCGTGTGGAGCACCCACGGACCGTCACCGCAACCCGTGGGCTGGATCGTGTGGCTGGCGGGCTTCGGCGCGGTCGTCAATCTCATTTCAGCGCTCGGCTTCCGGCACGACTTGCCGACGCGTTTGCGGCACGCTGCGGCCATGGTGCTATGCGGGGCTATCGGCGGCGCAATCGGCGGTGCCGGCTTCGAACTCCTGCAGAACTTCATGCAGGCTTTCGGCGGCACGATAGACGACGCCAGCTCACGTTGGCTGGCACTGTCGATCGGGCCGTTCGCGGTGCTGCAGTTCATGTCGCTCGGCGTGGTGTTCTATCTTGGACTGCTCGGTCGCCTGCTCGATCACCAGACCCACGAATGGTGGGCGCGCTACGGTGCTTATGTGCTCGCGATCACCGTGGGGGTCGGTGGCGTATTCGTGATCAGCGTCTACGGGCCGGTGCTGGTCGAGTACGCACGAGGCTGGGTGGTCTACGCCGGCGGCCCTGTCTGGTTCCTGACTTCCGCCTGGTGCCTATACAAGGGTGCCTCCTCCAGCACTAAAGGCGATGCCGCGACCTGGACCGAGCGAGCGCTCAGCATCGCACCCTATGTCTTTATTCTCGGTCTGACCGTGACATTGTCGTGGGGGACGTATGCATTGACGGTGGCCTTGACCCCGGCCGAGGTGGCGATTTCGCCAGCGCCGCCTTCCTATGTCCATAAGAACTGTCCAGCAGAACTGCCAACCTGCGAGCCAGGCACCGTTAGCCGCCGCAGTCACCGTTGCGAACACCACGCTGCGCCCTGCCTATCCGAGACACTCGAGCTGGTCGCGCATGCGATGGGTTCATCGGATCGCAATGCACTGCTGCTGGTGTTGTTGTCCGGCAGTGCCGCGCTGTGGCTGTTACTGGCCTGGCGCGTCGATATAAACCTGTTCTCGTTTCACAACTTCTATCGCAATCGCCTGACCCGCTGCTATCTCGGCGGCGCACGCATGGCTGATCAACAGGTACGCACGCCGCATCCTTTTACCGGTTTCGACAAGAACGACGATATCAGTCTCGGTGAACTGGCCGGCAAGGACGGCGTCACCGTGTGCCGTCCCTTCCACCTGCTCAATACCACGCTCAACATGAGTGCCGGCCGTGAACTCGCCTGGCAACAACGCAAGGCGGGCTCGTTTTTCTTCTCACCGCTGTATTGCGGCTACCGTCTACCGGCCACTGCCGAGCACGAGAAAAGCGCGGGAGGTTTTGCGCCGACCGCGAACTACATGTGGACACCAGCAGCCAAGGCAGACCAGCACGCGCGGGAGACAGGCGCGGCAAAGGCCGATGACTACGAAGCGGCAATCGAAGGCGGCGCGATGCTCGGCAGCGTGATGGCGGTGTCCGGCGCGGCGGCCAGTCCCAACTGGGGATTCCATACCTCGAGCGCGGTCGCCTTCATTCTGACCTTGTTCAACATCCGTCTCGGCCGCTGGTGTCCCAATCCTGGCTACAAACCCATGCCGCAACGCTCCACACCGACCATGGGCGGCTGGCTGTTACTTAAGGAATTATTCGGCGCAACCAGCGCCAGTTCGAAATATCTCTACCTGTCTGACGGCGGGCATTTCGATAACCTTGGTATCTATGAGCTGGTGCGCCGGCGCGTATCAACCATCGTGGTGTGCGACTGCGGGCAGGACGAGTCAGGGCGATTCGACGATCTCGCTGATACCATCCGCAAATGCTACACGGACTTCGGCGTAGTGATCGAAATCGATGTCGAGGACCTCAAAGGCCAAGGCGGCGACAGCAAGCTCAGATTCAGCAAGACGCACTGCGCGACGGGCCGCATCTGCTATCCGGCCCTCAGCGGTGCATCATCGGCGCCAGCCTTCGAAGGTGAATTGCTATTGGTCAAGCCGAGTCTGAGCGAGGCCATCTGCGCGCAGGCGCCTGACATCCGTCACTACGCGCTCGCCAATCCGGAATTTCCGCAACAGACCACCGCCGATCAATGGTTCGACGAAGCCCAGTTCGAGAGTTATCGCAAGCTCGGTTATCTCATCGGCATGTCGGTGTTCGAGTTCTTCGACGATACGTTGCCGAGGTGAGTTGGGAGCTGCGAACTCACTCGTCTCTGCTACCAGAGCGCACACATCCACGTGCGCGGCGCGTCTCCCAAACCACGCATCAGCCTGCGGCACGCAAGGCTGCGATGCGCGCTTCCAGCGGCGGATGGGTGGCAAGTAGACTGTCGAGTCCGCCAGCGATACCAAAGGCCGCCATGCTGTTCGGCAGTGGCTCATGATCAGCACCACGCTGTAGACGCTCGAGCGCCGCAATCATTTTGTTACGGCCAGCGAGATGGGCACCGCCCGCGTCGGCGCGATACTCGCGATAACGGCTGAACCACATCACCACCAGCGAGGCGAGAAAGCCAAGCACGGCCTGTGCGACGTAGTAACCGAGGTAGTAGCCCATGCCGCGTCGCTCGCCCCCATCGCTGCGGTCGAGTGCCGCCGCCAAGACGTGGGCAAAGACCATGACGAAGGTATTCATCACGCCCTGCAAGAGCGCGAGCGTCACCATGTCGCCATTCGCGACGTGGCTGAGTTCATGGCCGAGCACCGCCTCCACTTCGTCTTCCGTCATGTTGCGTAACAGTCCGGTCGAAACCGCGACCAGGGCGGCGTTCTTGTTGGCGCCGGTGGCGAAAGCATTGGGCGTCGGTGAATCGAACACCGCCACTTCCGGCATGCCGATGCCGGCGCTCTGAGCGAGACGCGCAACGGTATCCACCAGCCACTGTTCGCCAGCACTGCGCGGCGTGTCGATGATCTGCGCACCGACAGAACGCGTCGCCAGGGTCTTGGACAGCAGCAGGGAAATCAGCGAACCGCCCATACCGAAGACGGCCGCGAACAGCAAGATGCCACCGCTGCCCTGGCCGGGCTGATTGAGACCCAGCACATTGAGCACGATGGACAGCACGAATAGCACCGCCGCATTGGTGGCGACGAAAAGACCGATACGCAACATAGTTAGAGCCTACTCCTGGAAGCAGAATGCCTGAAGAAAAATGGAGGCTGGGGCCTGGATTTCAAGCGTCAGCCAGTGCCGACTGCGGCACCTTCGCCACACGCGCCAGCGGCAGTCGCACTTCGACCTGCGTGCCGCGCGCGGGTTCGCTGGCGATGTCCACGCCCCAGCCGAAGCGATCGCTTATCCGTTTGACCAAGGTCAGGCCGATGCCATGGCCACTGCCGCGCGCCTGGGAAACGCGGAAATACGGCGTGAACACGCGGCCGAGATTTTCCTTGGTCATGCCGATACCGCTATCACGGATGGTGACACGATAGGCATCGACCGCAATGATGATTTCGCCGGCGTCGGTATAGGCACAGGCATTGCGCAACAGATTACCGAGCACGATGGCCAGCAAACGCGGCGCGGCATCGACTTCGAGTTCTACCGTTTCGTCAAAACGGAATTCGAGCTGCTTGGCCTCGAAAATCATGCGACAGCGCGCCAGTTCCTGACGCAAAACCTGATTGACACTGACCGTTTCGACGGCGAGCTGGCCTTCGTGCTCACGCGCCAGCAACAGCAGCGCTTCGGTCAGTTCGACCATGTCCTGCGCGGCGCCGCGTATTTTCTCCACCATGCCGCGCGCACCGTCATCAAGTGAACGGGACAGCAAATTGTCCGACGCCATCAGAATCACCGTCAGAGGACTGCGCAGCTCGTGGCTGGCCTCACGCGTGAAATTGCGTTCGCGTTCGATCAACTGATCGACCCTTCCCATCAGATGCAACAGCGCGTGAGACAACGTCTCAATTTCGGTATCGGCGTCGTGTGCCGATAGTCTGGTCTCAAACGCCGCGAGGTCCGGCGTCTCGACATTGATGTCGCGCACCAGCCGCGCCAACCGCACCACCGGCGACACCGCCTTGCGCGCCAGACCATAGGCCACCCAAGCTGACGAATACAACACCACTAGCATCAGCGCCAAGGGCGCAACACCGAAATAGGTGGCGAGCTGTTGAATATTGTTGGCGTCGAACACCAGGTACAGATGCTTGCCCTCTTTTTCGCTGACATGCACCACGGCCTCGCCGACCGCAGTCTTGAGATCGTGAATGCCGAGGCTGAGATTGCTGAACTCGGCGGGGATCTCGGCGGCGTTCTTGTCGAACAGATAGCCGATCAGGGAATTGGTGTTGGGCGCTGGCGTGTCGGCGGTGATAGCGTAGCGTGACCAGAAGTAATCGGCTTCCCGTTCCAGCGCCGAGACGATCAGCATTTCGCGGATCGCGAACTCGGCAAGATAGACACCCGCCACGGCGGTCGCACTGATCAAGGCAATCTGTAGCAGGAAGGCGCGCAGCAGGCGCGCATTCAGCCGCGGGCGACGCTCAAGCATCGAGGGCCAGGCGAAAACCTGCGCTGTGCAGGGTGTGGATGAGCGGTCGGTCAAAGGGTTTGTCGACCACCTTGCGCAGGTTGTACAGGTGACTGCGCAAGGCGTCACTGTCGGGCGGCAGGTCACCCCAGATCGCGCGCTCGATGACGCGGCGGTCGACCACCGCCGGCGATTCCTGCATCAAGACTTTCAGAATCTTGAGACCGATGGGCGTCAACACCAGATCGCAGCCGGCGCGGGTGGCCTTCATGGTGCGAGTGTCGTAGCAGAGATCGGCGATGGTCAGGATCTCACCCTGCACGCCACCGCGACTGCGACGTAACAGCGAGCGCAAACGCGCTTCCAGTTCAGCGAGATCGAAAGGCTTGATCAGGTAGTCGTCGGCACCGCTGTCAAAGCCGGCGAGCTTGTCGCCCAGGGTGTCGCGCGCTGTCAGCATCAGCACCGGCGCGGCGAGACGCGCTTCCGCGCGCAGCCGCCGACACAGTTCCAGACCATCGATGCCAGGCAGCATGACGTCCAGCACCACGGCGTCGTAACTGTTATCCAGGCCCAGACGCAGGCCGGCGCGGCCGTCGGCCGCGTAGTCGACACTGAAGCCGCGCGCCTCCAGATAATCGAACACCATCTCGGCGATGTCGCGATGATCTTCGACCAGCAGTATGGATGCGTTCATCGGATTGTTCATGACGATAGGGACCGCGCTCGATGATGACGCCACGCGGGCGTGGCGCTTGTTATACACCTGCCCTCGGTTAGCGCCAACGCGTGTTCAGCGCATGAACCAGGCCAGCAACGCGGTGGCGATGATGGCCGAACTCAAAGTGGAGACCACAATCGCCTTGGCCACCGTGTCCTGACGGATGTCGTATTGACTGGCGAAGATGAAAACATTGATACCGGCCGGCATGGCGGCCATCAAGACCGCCGTCGCGAGCCACGGCTGCTCAACGCCGAAAGCAAGTCCCAAACCCCATACCGCCAGAGGACACACCAGGTTCTTTAACAGGACCAGCAGCAGCACGTCGCGCCAGCCACCGCCGAGACGATATTGGGCGAGGCTTACGCCCAGCGCGACCAGGGCGCAGCCTGGTCCGGCCGCAGCCAGTAGTTCGAGCATGCGGGTCGCTACGGCCGGGACCGGCAATGCGCCATGGTTGACGATGAAGCCGGCCGCCAGCGCCAGGATCACCGGGTTGAGCGCCAAGCGTCCGACGGCGCGCAGATAGAACAGCGGCTGACCGGCGCGCTCGTGGCCGTAGATTTCGAGCGCATAGGTCGCGAGCGGAAACAGTAAGGTGCTCTGGGTCGCCATCAGAATGAACAGCGGCAGATGACCACGCGCGCCGAAAGCCGCATGCATGAGAGGAAAGCCGAGCAGCACGATGTTGGCGTAACAGGCGCTCATACCCGCCATGCCAGCTTCGCGGCGCGTCCAGCCTAGCACCGACTGCGATAAGCGCAGGGCCAGAGCGAACACGCCGAAGGACGGAATATAGAAGGCCAGCAAATACGCCCACGGCACCTGCGCCGGCAGATCGGCGCTGGCCAGGCCGCGAAACAACATGGCGGGTATCGCGAGATAGAACATGAAGCGCGTGAGGCCGACGCCGGTCTCGCGCGTGAAAATCTCGGCGCGCGCCATAGCAAAGCCGAGCGCCACCGTGCCGAACACCGGCACCACCACCGCAGCGACGGCATTCACCGTGGCGGGCCGCGTTCGATGGCGGCAAGCGTTGCGTCAAACGTGCCGCTGGCCTCATCCACCCATTCACACCACCAGCTCGCACCGGCGGCGGCATAGGCCGCGACATGGGCGCGCGCCTCGGCGGCGGATTGATGCGCAACGCGACCGCTGGCCACGACATCAAAGGGCGTTGTGGTGCCACGCAGCGCGGCGAGCTCAGCCCGCAGTGCGACGAAATCCGCCGGCGTCAGCCACCACTCGGCCCAATCCAGCGCCGTGACCGGCGCGCCATCCAAGACACTCTGCGGCACCCGCAGCGGAAAGATGCCGTCCCAGCGCGCGGCACGACGCACACCGGCGCGGGCGGGAAGAGAGGCCGCGACCCACACCGGCATACGCGGCGATTGCGTCGCACGCGGCGCGAGCTGCGCATCGCGCAGCTGATAGTGCTGACCGCTGTGATTGACCTTCTCACCACGCACCAACGCATCGAACACCATGAGGCCTTCATCGAGTCGCGCAGCACGCCCCCGCGCGCTGCCATCCTCACCGAAGGTTTCGAACTCGACACCCGCCGGCTCACCGAGACCGACGCCGAGCACTATGCGTCCGCCACTCAAGCGATCGAGCGTGACCATTTCCTTGGCGAGCTTCCACGGCCGACGCCGCGCCAACGGCGTGATCATGGCGCCGAGGCGCAGTCGCTTGGTGGCCTGCGCTAGTGCGCCCAGCATCACGGTCGCATCGACGATTTCGAGTCTGCCCTCGGGCTCGAGAGCAAGATGATCCCAGATGAAAAAGCCGTCATAGCCTGACAGCTCAGCAGCCTGCGCCAGTGCGATGAGACGCGCGGGCTCGCCATAGTCATTGAAGGTCGGCGCATAAACGGCGTATTGCATGCCTTTTACTCCGCTGCGGATAAACCCTGGACACAAAAAACCCGGCGAGGGAACAGGCCCGCGCCGGGTCGAGTTGCGAGTCGGCTCTTAAGCTCAGGCGTTGGCCGCGACGCGCATGGTGTTAGACGGCTTGATGCGATCGGTGAAATTCGGCCACACCTTTTCGGTCAACAACTCCAGGCTGCGCATGTTTTGGTCATGCGGCATGTGGTTGTAGATGAACATCCAGAAGTATTCTACCGGCAGCGCCTTCAGCAACACTTCGAGCTTGCGGTTGACGGTGTCCGGGCTGCCCCAGATCACGAGACCGCGATCCGATAACGATTCAAACGTGGCCGGCAGATCGAACGGGCCTTCGCCGGGACCGGCGATGGCGGCGTTGAAGCCGAAAGGCACGAAGAAGTTGTTCCAAATGAAGCTGCCCGCTTCGCGCGCGATGGCCTCGGCCTCGGCGTCGGTATCGGCAACGATGAGCTCGCGACTCATGGCCATGCCCTGGCCAAACTTGTAGTTCTTGCCGGCCGCATTGGCGGCGTCCATGCCGGCGCGGAAATGTTCCTTGACGACGTCCATGTGAGTCATGATGGTGACCGGCACGATGCCACGCTCCATGCCCCAACGGATCGAGCGCTCGGAGGTCGCGAACGGCATGAACAAGTCAGGGATCTGCTTGTTGTAGGTTGGCGGCGCGATGCCTATCTCTTCGATATAACCGTCCTTGTTGCAGCCCGCACCGTAGTTCCAGGCAACTTCTGCCGCCGCCCACTTGATGTCCTTGGTCGGCACCTGCCAATGCTTGCCCTGGAAGCTGAAGGTATCGTTCTGCCAGGCCTTCATGATCAGCTCGAAGTTCTCTTCGAACAGCGAACGCTTGAGCTCTTCGTAGTCTTCGCCACCGGCCGGATCAGCCAGACCGACCTGCTGACCGAGCACGTTCACCCAACGCGGCTGATAGCCACGGGCAAAGCCGGCAAACACACGACCGTTCAACATCTGCGACACCATCGCGATGTTTTCAGCGAGATTGATCGGATTCTGCGAGGGCAGCACGTTACCGAGCTGGCCAAATTTCATGTTGCGCGTCTGCATGCCGAAGTAGAGATCGAGGATGACCGGGTTGGTCGAAACCTCTTCGCCTTCGATGTGGAAATGATGTTCAGTGAAGCCGGTGCCGTAGTAACCGTGCTGGTCCATGTATTGGACCTGCTCGGTGATCTCTTTCAGCATTATCTGATACAGGTCGGTGCGTTTGCCGGCCATGCCCTTCCTGATGTCTTCGATACGGCCGACGGACGGCAGGTAAAATGCACCGACTTCCATAAAATTTCTCCCCACATAAAAAGATCACATTGACCCTAGCGCCAATGGCCTTGGGCGCTGTCGCGGATGGGCCGCAGGTTACTACGCGCGGCGCCGAGACGTCCACCGGCGAAGCCACGCTGAATCAGCGCGCTACGTGATTTTCCGGTCAGGCCGGCGCAGCAGCAAGCTGCCTCGATTTCAAACTTCCATGCGGGCTTCAACAGGCCTTTGATGAGAATCGCGGTGGACGCCAGCCGCGCCTCACCCAGATGCCGAGCGCGCGCTGCGGCGAATGCCGCGTAATCCTCCATGTCGACCAGATAAGCAGTTATTTTGACGGTGTTTTGCGCGCTCATGCCGGCGGCTTGCACGCAGGCTAGTGGCTACCCGAGCAGTTGGTTATAGTGTCGGCGAATCCAGCAACAGCGCAATCCATCATGTCCACCACCGCCATTCGTACCGCGCACAACCTTGTGACGCGCGAGCCCTACTACCAGCCCGTCGGCAACGAGATTGAAGTATTTGCTGCGGCTTACCGCAATCAGTTGCCGGTGTTGCTCAAGGGTCCTACCGGTTGCGGCAAGACGCGCTTCATCGAATACATGGCGTGGGTTTTGAAGCGGCCGATGGTGACGGTGGCCTGCCACGATGACCTGACCGCGTCTGATCTCATCGGTCGCTATCTGGTGAAGGGCGGTGAGACGGTGTGGGTCGATGGCCCGCTGACCAGTGCGGTGCGTCACGGCAGCATCTGCTATCTCGACGAAGTGGTGGAAGCGCGCAAGGACACCTCGGTGGTCATCCATCCGCTGTGCGACGACCGTCGCCTGCTGCCGATAGAGAAGCTTGGCGAGGTGCTGGCCGCTCCGCCGGAATTCTGTCTGGCGATTTCCTACAACCCCGGCTACCAGAGCGTGTTGAAGGATCTCAAGCAGAGCACCCGCCAACGCTTCGTGGCACTGGAGTTCAATTATCCGAATGCCGAACTTGAGCTGACCATCATCGAGAGGGAATCGGGCATCGACGCCACCATCGCCCGCCAGCTGGTCAAATTCGGCCACATGACACGTAACTTGAAGGGCAGCGGTCTCGACGAAGGCGCCAGCACGCGCCTGCTGGTCAACGCCGCCAAGCTCATGGTCAGCGACGTGGCGCCAGTCATCGCGACCGATGCCGCCATCGCCCAGGCCCTGACCGACGACGACGACATGTTGAAGGCGATTCACGAACTGAGCCGTTCGATCTTTTGATCGTCCAGCCATGAGTGACGATTCCCGTCAGAACATCCTCAACCGTCTGCGTATCCAGAAGGATCTGGAGAAATTCACCGCCGGCGCGCTTGCCCGTCACCCCAACCTGGAAGAACTGATCGCGGCCATTGCCGCGCTGGAGCGCGACGAACAGGATCAGATCTATCGCAGTGCCGAACTGGTGGCACGCTCCAACAACGAACTCGCTGCGCAGTTCATCGCCAAATCACCCGCCGCGTTTCACGCCATGGGTGGCACTGGCGTGCAGGAATGGCTGGACGGTGCGATCCAGATTTTTGATCACCGCGGCTTGGGTTTTGCGGTCGACTTTCTGGAAGACATCGATTCCTTCGCGCAAGCCTATGCCGGCCGCCACGCGCAGTGCGCCTTCAACGAGGCCAGTGTGTTCCTGCGCCATTTCGTGCGCGGCCTGGGTGGTCGCGAGCTGCGCATTGCGACCGACGAGGATACCTACACCGACACCGAAGGGCTGTATCTGCCGGAGAGCTTCAACGTCTTTCCCAACGCCGAGCAGAACTTCACGCTCTACAAGCTGACCGCCGTGCATCTGTGGGCGCAAACCTGGTACGGCACCTGGCGTTACCAGGTGCTGGAAAAGCTCATGCGTTATTTCGACACCGACAAGGTGTTGCCGATCTTCAACCGGCTTGAATGCATACGCCTCGACGCCTGCCTCGCCCGTGAACTGCCCGGTATAGCACGCGAGATGAAGACTTTTGGTTGTCACGACGAAGACGAAGAACAGGCCTGGACGCAATGGCGCGAGTTCGCGCCAGTATTGGCCACCGCCGCAGCCAACGCCGAAGATTCACTGCAATTGATCGAATCCCTCATCGACGCGCCACTGCCGCCGCTCAAGCTCTACCAGGGCGAGATGTTCGCCGGCAAGGTGCGCCAGGCGATGTTCGCGCGCATCGAGCGTGAGAAGTCGGCCTTTCAGCGCGCCATGGAAGACATGCGCAACGAAGGCGACGGTGCCGATGGGGCCAGCGCCGATGCCGCGCAAAAGCAGATGATCGAGTTCCAGCCGACGGAGAACGAGGATGGCGCCGAGGCCAAGCTCAGCATGCAGGTCAGCCTCGACGGCAAGCTGCAGCAGCTGCCCGAACATCTGAAGGATCTGGTCGGTTCCATCTTGCAGGACTTTGGCGAGATTCCCGACCAGCACATGGAGCGCATGGATCTGGGCGAATACGGCGATGATCTCTTGCCGCAGAATGGCGACAACGATGCCAATGACGCGGCCGACCTTTCTGCCGAAGGCACCTTCACTTATCGCGAGTGGGATTGCGTGCGCAATCGCTTCCGCGAAGACTTCTGCACGCTGCGCGAGCTGACCGTGCCACCCGGCGACGAGCGCTTCGTCGAAGAGACCCTTGAGAAACATCGCGGCCTCATGAAGTCGATCAAGAAAACCTTCGAGGCGGTACTCGGTGAATCGAAGTTGCAACGCCGCCAATCGGACGGCGACGACATCGATCTCGATGCCGTGATCGAGGCCTATGCCGACGTCGTCAATGGTCGCGAGATGAGCGAGTACCTTTACACTCGCTATCGTAACCAGGAACGCAATATCGCCGTGATGTTCATGGTCGATATGAGCGGTTCAACGCTCGGCTGGGTCAACGATGCCGAGCGTGAGTCGCTGGTGCTGTTGTGTGAAGCGCTGGAGTTGCTCGGCGATCGCTACGCCATCTACGGTTTCTCGGGGCGCACCAACAAGCGCTGCGAGGTC
>JAYWAC010000288.1:0-9167 GCA_043782755.1 Pseudomonadota bacterium
CTCTTGATGCGGGCGTGGGCGTATTCACTGCGCACGAACACCGCGTGCAGCATGCCTGGCACCACCATGTCGGCGAGGTACTTGCCGGCGCCAGTGATCAGGCGTTGATCTTCCTTGCGCGCGAGCCGCGCACCCAACCAGTCTTGTGGATTGCTTGCCATGGGCTGTTCCTCAAGCCTTGTCGCGCATCACGCGCGCCGCTTCGCGCACCGCGCGCACGATGTGCACATAGCCCGTGCAACGGCACAGGTTGCCGATCAGGCTGTGACGGATCTCGTCATCGCTGGGGTCGGGGTTGTGGCACAGGAAGTCGCTCATGTTCATGAGGATGCCCGGCGTGCAGAAGCCGCATTGCAGACTGTGATGATCGGTGAAGGCTTGTTGCAGGGGGCTAAGCGTGTCGCCAGCCAGGCCTTCGATGGTGGTGATCGCGTGGCCGTCGGCCTGCACCGCAAGCATGAGACAACTCTTCACGGCCTCGCCGTCAAGATGAATGGTGCAGGCGCCGCACACGCCTTCATAGGTGCAAGCAACGTGGGTGCCGGTCAGAGCCAGTTGTTCGCGCAGGAAATCGACCAGCAGCAGGCGCTCGGGAACCGTCTCCTCGAAGCGCGTGCCATTGACCGTGACGTTGATGGTAGGCATGGAGTCTCCCCTTAAGCACGCGCGCGGGCGAAGGCCGAGAAGCCCACTTCGCGACCGATGGTGCGGATCAATTGCTTGCGATAGTCGGCGTCGGCGGACATGTCACTGTGGGTGTCGGCGCTAGCGGCTATGGCCGCCATGGCGGCGGCTATGGCCGCTTCGTCGCCGCTGGTGCCGATGAGCTTCGCCTCACCCAAGCCTGCGCGTTGCGCGCCATCGGCGAGACCCGCCAGGGCGATGCGCGCTGCGCTACATTTGCCGCCGGCATCCAAGCTCACCAGCATCGCGACGCCGATCACCGGCAGTGCGTCGGTGACAAGGCCCCATTTCTTGTAGGCGCTGCCGGCGCGCGGCGCCGCTGCGGGCCAGCTCACCGACAGCAGGATCTCATCGTCACGCCTTGCGGTCTCCAGTGGGCCGAGGAAGAAGTCATCGGCCGCGACGCTGCGTTTGGTGCCATCGGCGGCGAGAAGATTCATGGTGCCGTCTAAGGCCAACACCACGGTCGGCGTGCAGGCCGCGACGTAGTTCCAGCACACACTGCCGCCGATGGTGCCGCGATTGCGCACTTGGCGATCACCGACGTGACCGGCGGCGTCACGCAGCGCGGCAAAGGCGCCACTCAACTGGGTATCGCCCGCAATCTCGACGTAACGGGTCATGGCGCCGATGGTGAGCCCACCATGGTCGCGACTCACGCCTTTGAGTTCGGCCACGTCCTGCAGATCGACGATGCATTGTGGGCGCAGCATGCGCGACTTGATGGCCTGCATGGCGCTTTGGCCACCGGCGAGAAAAATGGCCTCGCCCGCATCGTAGCGCGCGATCGCCGCGAGCGCCTCGGCGACGGTGCGCGGGCGCACGTATTCTTGAATCCTGGCCGGAAACATAGACCTCCCCCGAGAGCGACACGAGGCGTTCGAGCCGAACGCGTGATGCATCGATTGTAGCACCGCCTTTGTAGTCGCCGACCAGTGCGTAATGCTTGCCGGCGTGTGATTCGCGCGCCTCTAATACGGGCCGGCCGCGCTGCGCCAGCGAGGGTTCGTAACAATGAAAGGAGTGATCGTGAACTACAGCATCGAGTGCGTGGTGTCGAACGGCAATCATCTGGGCGAAGGGCCTATCTGGGATGTCGAGCAGGGTGTGCTGTATTGGGTCGACGGCACCGGCAGACGGGTTGGCAATCCCTCTATCTGGCGACTCGATCCGCGCAGCGGCGAGACGCGCCACTGGTCCCTCGATCACGATGTCGGCGCGATGGCACTGCGCAGCGACGGTAATGCGGTGTTGGCGCTGGACGATGGCTTCTATTTCTTCGACTTCAAGAGCAGCACGCTGGATCTCATCCACGCCATCGAGCCGGAACAGCCGCGCAGCCGCCTCAACGACGGCAAGGTCGACCGCAAAGGGCGCTTTTTCGCCGGCGGCATGGACGATCAGGAAGAACTCAAGATCTGCGGCCTGTGGCGCTTGGATCCGGATCTGCGCGTGACGCGCGTCGAGGAGGGCATCATCTGCTCCAATGGCCCGTGCTGGAGTCCCGACGATCGCACTTTTTATTTCGCCGACACCTTTCAACAGCTGATGTGGGCTTATGACTACGACCTCGCCGAGGGCCAGTTGTCGAACAAGCGTGTGTTCGCCAACTCCAGCGCGGACGTGGGCTTCTACGACGGCAGCACAGTCGATGAAGAGGGCTGTGTGTGGAACGCCATGGTGATCGGCGGCGAACTCATTCGCTACACACCGGACGGCGAAGTCGAGCGACGCATCGGCATGCCGGTCAGGAACATCACCAGCCTGTGTTTCGGCGGTGACAAGCTCGATGAGATCTACGTGACCTCGATGGCGCGCGTCAGTCATCCGGCCAGCCATGCGCATTTCGTCAAGCAGGTGCAACCGCAGTTCGGTGCCGGCAGCTTGTTCCGCATTCGCGGCCTCGGCATTCGCGGCTTCGCTGAGCCACGTTTCGGTGGCTGAGTCTAAGCCTTGCTGAGGTGCGCGCTGAGTGCGCGTTTGACTGCGGTGGCGAAAGTATCGACGTCCTCCACGGTGGTGTCGAAGGACGTTACCCAGCGTGCCACGGCATCGCTGTCGCGCCAGGTATAGAAATAGAAATCCCGCTGCAGCGCTTGCAGCACCGGGCGCGGCAGGCGCGGAAACAGCATATTGGTCTCGACCGGACAGACGAATTCCAGACCCTCAAGGTCGCGTAGCGCGTCGGCCAGACGCGCGGCCATGGCATTGGACTGCCTCGCCAGCGTGCGCCACAGCTCATCGTCGAGATAAGCCAGGAACTGCGCGCTTAGAAAACGCATCTTCGAAGCGAGCTGGGTGGTCTGCTTGCGCGCGTAGGCCGCTTCCTCGGCGAGTTGCGCATCAAACACGATGACCGCTTCGGCGCCGAGCAAGCCGTTCTTGGTGCCACCAAAACTCAAGGCATCGATGCCGACTTCGAACGACAGGGCGGCAAGCGAGACATCGAGCGCGGCGGCGGCATTGGCGAAGCGCGCGCCGTCGACATGCACGCGCAGTTGCTGCGCATGGGCGAACTCCGTGAGTGCGCGCAGTTCCGCGACGCTATAGAGCGTGCCCCATTCGGTCGGTTGCGTAATCGAGACGACGCGCGGGCGGGCATGGTGCACGCCGCGCGTCGCGCCTAATGCGGGCTCAAGCAGGGCTTGTGTCAGCTTGCCGTCCGCCGTCGCGATGGGCAGCAGCTTGCCACCGCAATAATGCTCGACCGCCGCGCATTCACTGTTGGCGATGTGTGCGCTGTCGGCGCACAAGATGGCGTCGTAACGACGCGTGAGGGTGGCGAGCGCGATGACATTGGCGCCGGTGCCGCCAAAGCTCAGCAGGGCTTCGGCCTTGCCACCGAAAGCGTCACGCAGCGCGTCAAGGGCACGGGCTGTCCAGGCATCGTTGCCATAGGCTGAGGCATGGCCGTCGTTGGCGGCGGCGATCGCGGCCAGCACTTGCGGATGTACGCCGGCGCCGTTATCGCTCGCGAAGCTGCGCCCGTTCATGGCGCGACGACCGTCAGGGGTGACCAGTTACGTTGTCGCCGTGCGAGGCGTTGTGCGCGATCTTCGCCGTCGAAATTGGTCGCGACCCGCGCGCAATGTTCGAGGGCGAGATTCTCAAAGGTATTGGCATTGACCACGCTGCGTTCGCCGTCCTCCAGCGCACAGCGCGCCAAGGTCAGGATGCCGCAACGGCGGCACACCAGGAAATCCGCGCTGGCAGTAGCAAAGCGATAAGGCAGCACCTGCGCAGGTTCGAGGATGGTCAATATGACCGGTGCATCGGCACGGGAAGTCCACAGGGCGCCATGGCGGCTGCAATAGTCGCAAGCACAGGCGCGCAGGATCGGCGCGGTGGTATCGGGCCAGCGCAGGGTGTAACGGAGATTGCCGCAGTGGCAGCGGCCGTGAATGGTCTCGGGCAGGTCGTGTTGGGTAGCGGACATGGAGCCGGCGGGCCGTAGCGGCCTCGATCTCAGTTACGACGTACCACGCGCAATCCGGATTGATCGTTGCCGCGTTCGACACGCAATTTGTCGCGCGCCGAATTAGTCAGTTTGTCCGGCCCTGAGCCATAGCCGCCGCCGCGCAGTACGCGCACCGAGCAATCGCCCCCTTCGAACACGCTGCCATCGGTCGGAGCGCCTTCATAACTGGCATGAAAGCAGTCGTAGACCCATTCCTGAACATTGCCGGCGGTGTCATACAGGCCAAAGGGATTAGGCTTGAAGCGACCAACTGCGGTCGGCTGACGGGGATCGAGACCGGTATCGCAGGCGAAGCAGTGGGCGTTGCCGCGACCCACACCTCGACCCCACCAGTAGGGCGCATTGGTGCCGGCTCGTGCCGCGTATTCCCACTGCGCCTCGCTCGCCAGGCTGTATTCCTTGCCGGTTTGTTGCGCCAACCACTTGGCGTAGGCCAGCGCGTCGTTCCACGACAGGAAGGTTACCGGCAAATCGTTCTGGTCGGCCATCGGGCCGAGCTTGGGCATCTTGGTGCCGGTCGCTGCGGCGAACTTGCGGTAGTCACCGACCGTGACTTCATATACACCGATGGCGAAGGACTTCACCGACACGCTATGTTCGGGACGCTCGTCGGTGGTCATCGCGAGCGGGTTGCCCATCGTGAAACTGCCGGCCGGTACCCAGGTCATGAGCGGGCCCTGGCCGCCACCGCGCAAGCCGTCGCGGAACTGCCCACGTTTGGACAGAGTGGTTGCCGACTCCGTGGATGTATTGGTCGGCGTAACCGTCGTGGCTGCGGTTTGCGCTAGCGGTTTGTTCTCGATCGTGCCGGCCGGCACGACCTTGTTGTCAGGGGTCTCGGCGGCCGTTGCGGCAGCTGGTCCGGGCTCGCTCTCGGTTTCTATCTCGGAGGACTGGGTGGTAGGCGCTGCCTTGCCTGGGTTGTGCAGGAAGAACCAGTAGCCACCACCACCGCCGGCCGCCACCAGCGCCAGCAGCAGCAAGGCTGCCATGCCGAAAGAGCGCTTCGACGGCTCATCGACTTCGAGCGGCAGACTTGCGCGTGCCGCGCGGACCGAGGGCGGGGCGGGTGGCGGCTCTTCAAAACGTAGCTGGGGAGCGGCCGTCACTTCGACGACCGCCTCGGCTTTTTCGACGACGTCGATGACGATGACGGTGGTGTTGTCCTGGCGCGGCGCACCCGCATCGTTGACCGCTTTCAGCAGCGCGTCGACGCAGGCCTTGGGCGCCGCATGGGATTTGCAGATGTCGATGATCTGATGCTTGTCGAGCGTGTCGAGGCCGTCGCTAGACAGGATCACGCGATCACCGCGCTTCAACTGTAATGGCGATTCAGGACAATCGATCTCGGCGATGTCGTCGCCGGTCAAGGCGCTCATCAGCATGTTGCGCGAAAAGCCCGCTTCGGCTTCGACCGGCGTGCCAGCTTCGGCCATGCGATCAAGGAAGCCACCGTAACTGTGGTCGGCGTTCTTCTTGACCAGGTCGCCACCGCGCAACAGGTAGAGATGACTGTCGCCGACGCTGACCCAACGTAAGTGGCCCCGTTCCAGCACGCAGGCGACGAGCGTGCAACCCATGCCCTTCAGTGCGGCGGTCTCCGAGACGGTCGCGGTGATCGAGCCATTGGCCTGCAGCACCGCCTCGTAGAGGACGTTGGAAATATTTTCGTTGGGGAAATTCTTGGACAGGTGGCGGTTGAAAGTCTGCACCGCCATGTTGCTGGCGACGTTGCCCGCCGCATGCCCGCCCATGCCATCGGCCACGATCACCATGGAGCCGGCGGAATCGCCATCGGCGTCGCCGAGGTGCGTGATCAGGAACGCGTCTTCCTGATAGTCCCGAGCCCCGTCGATCTGCGATCCTGAGATGTCGAAGCTTAAGACGCTCAAAGGCAAATTCTCGTTTGAGGTTGTGCAGTCACCTTAAGAAGCGCTCGCATGTTAGCAGTGCCATTGGGATTATGAAAGATAGAGTCGCCGGTCAAGATGGCGGCAGAAGGACAGTTAAGGGCTGGGTATACTGCGCCGTGATCGAAGTCTATGGGAGTTTTGCATGGGTGCGAGCGCACCGCGTGGCCGCCTCGTGACGGGTTGCGTGACTGGGCCGGGCGGCAGACCTGAGTCCGCACCGTGAGCATGCTGCCCGTCGATGCCACCAGCAGCGCCACGCCGCGTCCCTGGCAGGATGAGTTGCGCGCGCTCGAAGCGATGCTCGGCGGCTGTCTGTTATTCGACCAGCACGTCCTCGGTGAGCGCATCCGCAGCTTGCGCCGTAAGCTGCGCGGGCGCGGCCGACGACTGCGCGCAGGCTATGTCGAACGCGGCCTGCGCCAACTGCGCGACGAAGTAGAGCGCTCGAGCCGCGTGCGCGAGGCGCGTGCCGCGCTGCCGGCACGCCTCGAGTTTCCGCCCGAGCTACCGTTCAGTGCCCATGCCGAGGCCATCGCGGCCTTAATCGCCAGCCATCAGGTGGTGATCGTGAGCGGCGAGACGGGCTGCGGTAAATCCACCCAGTTGCCCAAGCTTTGTCTGCGCATGGGCCGGGGGGTGGCAGGGCGCATCGGTCACACCCAGCCGCGCCGCATCGCGGCGCGCGCCATTGCGCGACGCCTGGCCGAGGAGACCGCCACGGTGCCCGGGCGCATGGTCGGTCATTGCGTGCGCTTCGACGATAACGTCGAGCCGGCGGCGCGGGTCAAGTTGATGACCGATGGCATTCTGCTCAATGAGATCCATCGCGATCCGCGCCTGGCTCAGTACGACACCCTCATCATCGACGAGGTGCACGAGCGGTCACTGAACGTCGACTTCCTGATCGGCTATCTGAAGCAGGTGCTGGTGACGCGGCCGGATCTGAAACTGATCCTGACCTCGGCCACCATCGACGCCGGCGTATTCGAGCGTTTCTTTGACGACGCTGTCACCTACGTCATCCCCGATCGCGCCCATCCCATCGAGATCCGCTACCGGCCGCCGCCGATCGATGACGACGACGAAGTCGATATCGATGACGCGATCGTCGAGGCCATTCGAGAATTGGACGCCGAGGCGCGCGGTGACGTGCTGGTGTTCCTGCCCGGTGAGCGGGAGATACGCGAGGCCGCGCAACGCATTGGCCGTGCACATTTCGAAGACACCGATCTCTTCACGCTCTATGCGCGCTTAAGCGCGGCCCGCCAGGCCCGCATCTTCGAACCCGCTCGGCGGCGGCGTCTCATCCTCGCCACCAATGTCGCCGAGACTTCGCTGACCGTGCCGCGTGTGCGCCATGTGATCGACACCGGCCTCGCCCGTATCAGCCGTTACAGCCCGCGCCGCAAGCTGCAACAGTTGCCGGTCGAGAAGATTCCTCAGGCCAATGCCGATCAGCGCAGTGGACGCTGTGGGCGCGAATCGGCCGGTATCTGCATCCGGCTCTACAGCGAGGCCGACTACTTGGCGCGACGTCCGCGCATCGAGCCTGAAATCCAGCGCACCAATCTGTCCGGCGTGGTGTTGAAGCTGAAGGCGATGGGGGTGGCGGATGTCGAGCGTTTTGCCTTTGCAGAGGCGCCGTCCATCCGCCTCATCAAGGATGCCTATTTGGTGCTGCAGGAGATCGGCGCACTCGATGGCGAGCGCGAACTGACGGCGCTCGGCGCGCAGCTCGCGCGCTTTCCCATCGACCCGCGGCTGGCGCGGGTGCTGGATGCGGCCAGCAAGCTCGGCTGTCTCGGCGAATGTCTCATCATCGTGTCGGCTTTGAGCATTGCCGATCCGCGCGAGCGTCCCCATGAAGTGCGCGACGCCGCTGACCGCGCCCATGCCGCGTTTGCCGACAAGCGTTCGGACTTCATGTGGTTCCTGCGCGCCTGGCCGTTCGCACGCGAGCTGCGTTTGTTGCCGCCCAAGAAGCAGCAACGCGTGTGTCGGCGACGTTTCCTGTCGGCCGCGCGCATGGCGGAATGGACGCAGTTGCACGACACCCTAGCCAAGCTCGCCGCCGATGCTAGCCTGCCTTTGAACGCTGGTCCGGCCACCTACAAAATCATCCAGACCGCGCTGGCGGCCGGTTTTCTAAGTCAGGTCGGTGAATGGCAGGAAGATCACTACGGCGGTTGTCGCAATGTAAGTTTTCAGCTCCATCCGTCCTCGGTGCTGGCGCGGCGCGCGGCGCCCTGGGTGGTGGCGGCGGAAGTCATCGAGACCCGCGAGCGTTATGCACGCATCGCCGCGCGCATCGAGCCGCAATGGCTGGAGCAGGTCGCGCTGCATCTCATCAAACGTAGCTATGAGGCGCCCCACTGGGAGGTGAAGCGGGGCTGTGTGCGCGCCACCGAGATCCAGCGACTCTATGGACTGATCATCAGCCACGCGCGATTGGTGGACTACGCGCGCATCGACGCTGACGCTGCGCGAGGGATATTCATCGACAGCGGATTGCTGGATGGTGAACTCGGCGAAGAAACGCAATTCCTGCGCCGTAACCGCGCGCTACTGGCCGACATCCACGCACTAGAGGAGCGCGTAAGACGGCGCGATCTGCTGGTCGGTCGAGACGACTTGCATGCCTTCTATGAGCAGCGCTTGCCGGTGGGCATCACCACGCGCCGCGATCTGCTGGTCTGGCTGCGCGAAGACGCGACTCGCATGGCGAGTCTGTGCATGGCCGAGCGCGATGTCACCACCGCGCAGTTCGGCTCAGTGCAGGCCTGGTTATTTCCCGATAGCGTCACCATCGGCGGTACTCCTTGCGCGCTGGAATATCGCTTTGAGCCCGGCCATGGGCGCGATGGTTTGAGCGTGCGCCTGCCCTTGGTCTTGCTCACGCGTTTACAGGTGACCGATCTCGATCGGCTGGTGCCGGGCATGTTGAGCGACAAGGTCGCGGCGCTCTTGCGTGCGCAACCCAAGGCGCGCCGCCGGCTGGTGTCGCCGATACGTGAATTCGCGATGGCCTGTGTCGAGTCCCTGAGTCATATCGCCGGACCGTTGCCGGTGGCGCTTGCCACCGCACTGACGCG
>JAYWAC010000289.1:0-24146 GCA_043782755.1 Pseudomonadota bacterium
GAGGTGTTGGGAGAGCGAGGAAAGATGTGCGCGCATTCGAGGCGAATAGCGGGGCTATTTAACGAGAAGGCGCGCGCATCTGGACCGCTATTCCAACGCCGCAGCAGATTCCCTAGGTCCGACAGGTTGCTCAGCGCCCGATGTGGGTACTATTGATCACGGGCAAGGGATAATTCGGAACCTGGGAGGGCCAGCTCTGAGCATTCGCCACCTGCTTTTGACGAGGCTCAGCCATGGCCGTTGACGTTCTTGAACTGTCGGTAGACATCGAGCCCCAGCCGGACGGCATCACCTGTGGGCCAACCTGTCTGCATGCCCTGTATCGCTATCACGGTCTGGATGTCGGCTTGAACAAAGTCATCGATTCAGTTACACCCCTGGAAGGGGGCGGCACGCTCGAAGTGCACCTCGCCTGTGATGCGCTCAAGCGCGGCTTCGACGCCACCATCTACACCTTCAACCTGAATCTTTTCGATCCGACGTGGTTTGCCGATCCCCGTGCGGACATCGCCGCCAAGTTGCGCGCGCGGGCGGCGCGCAAGCGCAGCGCCAAATTCAAATTCGCGGTCGATGGCTATTGCGAATTCCTGGAACGCGGTGGGCGGCTGCGCTTTATCGATCTGACGCGCGCTCAATTACGCGGCATGTTCCGTCGTGGCGTGCCGGTCATCGCCGGGCTGAATCTCACCTATCTCTACCGCCAGGCGCGGGTGTCGGGGCCCTATGACGACCCGGATGACGTGCACGGCGAACCCTGCGGACACTTCGTGGTGTTGGCCGGTTATAACCGCGACGACCGCAGCATTGCCGTCGCCGATCCCTACGTACCCAATCCGGTCGCTGTCGGCCAGAAATATTGGGTACACATCGATCGCGTGATCGGTGCCATCCTGCTGGGCGTCATGACCTACGACGCCAGTCTGCTCATATTGGAGCGTGAGTCATGAGTGCTCTGCTGGTCGTCGACAACCCCAAGCGCTGGCCGCTGACCATCCCCGGTGTCGATGTCATTTCGTCCGGCGCCTATCTGACCGAGCGTCGCTACAGCGACATGCGCGCGGCCAAGGTCTTCAACCTGTGCCGTTCCTATCGTTACCAGACCGCCGGCTACTACGTCTCGCTGCTCGCCGAAGCGCGCGGTCATCGCCCGATGCCGAGCATCAGCACGCTACAGGACTTGCGTTCGCGCAGTGTGGTGCGCGCGCTGTCGGAAGAACTCGACGAGCGCATCCAGCGCATGTTGAAGCCGCTGCGTTCAAAGAGCTTTGAGCTGTCGATTTACTTCGGCCAGAACATGGCCAACCGTTACGACGCGCTGGCCAAGGCGCTATTTGATCTATTCCCCGCGCCGCTGCTGCGCGCGCGATTGGAACGCAGTGGTAGTCGCTGGGAATTACGCTCGGTCGTGCTGGTGGGTGCGAACGACATCCCCGAGAAGCATCGCGACTTCGTCGCGCAGGCCGCCGGCGCCCACTTCCAGGGCAGCCGCCCGATACGCCGCAAGCGCGCGGCGTCACGTTTCGATGTCGCCATCCTCGTCGACCCGAACGAGAAGACGCCGCCATCGGACGCCCGGGCGCTGAAGAAATTCGAGCGCGCCGCCGACGCGGTGGGCCTCGCCTGCGAATTCATCACCCGCGACGACGTCGGGCGCCTGGCCGAATTCGATGCCTTGTTCATCCGCGAGACCACCTCGGTCAACCATCACACTTTCCGCATGGCGAGCCGCGCCGAGGCCGAAGGCCTGGTGGTGATCGACGATCCGCGTTCCATCATCCGTTGCACCAACAAGGTCTATCTCGCCGAGTTGCTCGATCGTTACGACGTCGCCATCCCCAAGACCCTCATCGTGCATCGTGGCAATGCCCATGAAGTGGAAGCGGTGTGCGGTTTCCCCTGCGTGCTGAAGGCGCCCGACAGTTCTTTCTCGGCCGGTGTGATCAAGGTCGCCAACGCCGAGGAACTGCATCGCGCTCTCGATAAATTCTTCGACGGCTCGGATCTCGTCGTTGCGCAGGAATTCCTGCCGACGGATTTCGACTGGCGGGTGGGTGTGCTGGATGGCCGGCCGTTGTATGTCTGTCGCTATCACATGGCCAAGAGTCATTGGCAGGTGATCCAGCGCGACGCCAGCGGCAAGACCTCGGCCGAAGGCGCGGTCGATACGCTGAGCGTTGCCGAGGCACCGGCCGACATCGTGCGCGCCGCAGTACGCGCCGCCAATCTCATTGGCGATGGTTTCTATGGAGTGGACTTGAAACGCATTGGTCGCCGCGCGGTGGTCATCGAAGTCAACGACAATCCCAACGTCGATGCCGGCAACGAAGACAAGATCCTGAAGGATGCCCTCTATCGCGAAATCATGGGGCTCATGCTCCGCCGCATCATCGCGCGCAAGCGCCTGGAGTTCGACATCGCATGAGCAATCGCACCCCTTTACATGCTTTCGCTGCGTATGGCATCGAGATCGAATACGCGATCGTCGATAGCGAGACCTTAGATGTACGCGCTATCGCCGATAAACTGCTGGCCGATGTCGCCGGTACCGAGGTCAATGAATTCGCCGACGGTCCCATCGCCTGGTCCAACGAACTCTCGCTGCATGTCATCGAGTTGAAGACCAATGGTCCGGCCGCCAGCCTCGATGGTCTCGATGATTTGTTCTCCAAGGAGGTCGCGCGTATTGACCGCCTGCTGGAAAAGCACAAGGCGCGCATCCTGCCCGGCCCCATGCATCCGTGGATGGACCCGCTTACCGAGCAGCGTCTGTGGCCTCACGAGCAGAACGAGATCTACGCCGCCTACGATCGCATCTTCAATTGTCGTGGCCACGGCTGGGCCAATCTGCAGAGCATGCACATCAACCTGCCGTTCGCGAACGACGCCGAGTTCGTGCGGCTGCACGATGCCATCCGTATCGCCTTGCCGGTGCTGCCGGCGCTGGCGGCGGCTTCGCCCTATGTCGATGGCAAAGCCAGCGGCCTGCTCGACACACGGCTCGACACCTATCGATTGAATCAGAAGCGCGTGCCCGCGATCACCGGCCGCGTGATTCCCGATCGCGTGGCCAGTATCGATGAATACCACAGCCGTATTCTGCAACCGATGTTCCAGGCCATCGCACCGCTCGACCCCGAGCAGGTGTTAAACGGCGAGTGGTTAAATTCACGCGGTGCCATCGCGCGTTTCGATCGCGGCGCGATCGAGATCCGTATTCTTGATGCGCAGGAGAGCCCGCGCGCTGATTTGGCGGTGGCGCGTGCGGTGGTGGCATTGGTAAAGGATCTCTACGAGGAAGCTCACAGCTCCCGTGCGGCGCAGGCGGCAGTGCCCACCGCGACCCTCGCCTCACTATTTGAACGCAGCCTGCGCGAGGGCGAACGATTGCAGATAGAAGACCCCACGGTGTTGGCCGCGCTTGGTCTGGGTGGCCAAGCCTGCACCGCTGCTGAAGTCTGGCAGACGCTGTGCACGCGCGATGGCGCGTTGGCCGCTGTCGGCGGCGAGCATGTCGCGACGCTGTTGAAGAGCACGCCACTGGCGCGACGCCTGCTGGCGCAGGGCGGAACGCAGCCTAGCCGTGCAGAGCTGCGTCTCATCTATGGCCGCCTGTGCGCGGCCTTGCAGGAGAATCGCTTCTTCTGAGCATTGCGTCTGGCCCACGGGCTCAGTCGTTGGCGACCTGGAACACCTGATAGTCGACGCGCCCGGCGCTGATCTTGCCTTGCGCCACGCAGATGATGTTGTTGACCCATCGATAACGCGCGTCACCGGTCTGCATGCGCGGCGCGGTGACGAAATAGGCTTCGCCGTATTCGGTGCTGCCATTGCCGGCCAAGGCCGCTTGGACCGCCGGCGTCAGCTCAATCTTGCCGATGTACTCGACATAGATGAAGGCGCCGTCGTGGGTCTCCAGGGTGGCGCGTACATCGAGATGACCGTAGTCCTCGGTCATGGTCAGCCAGTCGGCACAACCCGCCTTGCGCAACACACCCTTCAACCGTGGCCCTTCGAATTCGCCGCCGTCGACTTCCACGATCAGACGATTGCCGTACATGCCGGGGCCGACCGACAGGGCCGCGCTGAGCCGCGCGTAGTAGTTCATGAGCGGAACGAGTTTCATCGAGGCTCTCCGTGAATGGGGTGCGGGCGACAATGCGTGGGCGGTGCGCGAACTGTCAAGTGTTGTGGTTCAGCGCTCTTCGCCAACCGGGCGAATGAAACTCGCGCGCTGTGTGCGACAGTCTTTTGCAATCCTGCGCGGACAAGGATCGACGACGAGTGCTTAGCTCGGATCTGTCTCTCGCTAACGACGTTTGCCACCGCGAGACGCCATGGCAATTTTCCATATCCGTTCAGAAGCAGTGACTTGGAAATTTGGCGCAGGTCTTGCCCTGATAGCGTGAGGCTGCCATGCAAAAGGATGACACGGGGCCGCTATCGCGAGGCATGAAACCCGCAGTCTGATACTTGAGTTAAGCACCGCAGTGAATAGTTAAATTGATCATGGAGCCACTGATGAACGCCGCTGAACGAAGACCCCGCGTCGCACGACGCTGGCCGAAACTGTCTCTGACTGTGTCTGCGATACTGGTGCTCGGCACTTTAGTCATCGCGCCAGCCAGCGTCGAAGCGCGGCCATTCACAGCGGCCGATTTTCAGAATCTCCCCGCGCGACTGTTTGCGCAACAGGCACAGTTGCACGCCAACGCCAAGCACGGCAAGAAGCACCGCAAAGCGAAGAAGAAACGCGCGCGCCGTGCTCGTCCCCATCATGGTCATCGCCGCGCGGTCGCCCATGGCACGGCGCTCGTTGCCGCCAGCGGTGCACTGCTGGATTTGCATTCCCATGGGCCCTTGCCTGGTCTTAGCGACGACGTGCCAGCCTGGTTGCCGAGCGCGGACATTGGCGAGCAAGACGCCGCTGCGGGCTTCGTCGAGATTGATCATGAAGTCGAGGGCGATCATGACGAAGACGCGCCCGATAACGTCATTGCTGATGCGACTGATGACGGGACAACAGAGCCGGACCCCACCCCCGATCTGATTGAGATCGCGTCCGAGTTCGTGGCCGATGACCAAGCCGGTAGTGAAACCGGTAACGGCAACGAGGTGTTCGCCGAAGTCGGTGATGAGCCCCAGTTACCGCCGGCGCTGGGCTCTTTCGGTGATGCCCCGCCAACGGTTGCTGCCACTGACCTCCGCCTGCCTCGTCAGGTGCCTGAACCGAGTACGCTGGCGCTGGCCGGGATCGCTTCGCTCGCGGCATGGCGGCTCGCGCGCCGCAAGACGGCACGCACCATCTGAATAGTGGCGCCGCGCGCGTAGTCCGCGCGCGGCGCCTCACAGGGCAGTGGTGCTGTGATCAACCTGTCCACGTCCTGCCCCGCTGATTCAACGCGGGCCACCATCACAGATCAAGCTTTCATAGTTACTCCACCACGCCCTTGGGCGCGCGCTGATTCATGAAGCCGAACATATAACCGGCGACGCGGCGCATCTGGATCTCTTCCGCACCTTCGGTGATGCGATAGCGACGGTGATGACGGTAGATGTGCTCAAAAGGCTTGTGCCGCGAATAGCCCATGCCGCCGTGGACCTGCATGGCGCGATCGGCGGCTTCGCAACACAGTCGGTTCGACCAGAAGTTGCACATCGAGACTTTGTCCGAGACCGAGAAGGCGCCGTACTTGTCCATCATCCAGGCGGTCTTGTGAACGAGCGCGCGGACCATCTCGCACTGCGTTTGCAATTCCACCAGCGGGAACTGAATGCCCTGGTTGGAAGCGAGCGGTTTGCCAAAGGGTTTGCGTTCCAAGGCATAGGCCACTGCTTCGTTCACGCAGAACTGCGCGGCGCCGAGACTCGAAGCCGCCTGGCGAATGCGGTTCTCGTTGAAGAAGTGCTGCACTACCTGTAAGCCTCGACCTTCCTTGCCCAGGATGGCCGAATCCGGCACTTCGACATCGGTCATGCTGATGCGGCCGTGATCGGTCGGCATGTTAAAGGTCCACAACATTTCTTCGACCTTGAAGCCCTGGGTATTGGTCGGCACCAGGAAAGCGGTGATGCCGTCGCCATCGCCAGCCTTGCCGGAAGTGCGCGCGAAGATCATGTCGCAGGGCGCGGTGTGGATGCCGGTGTTCCAGGTCTTCTCGCCATTGATGCGCCAGCCCTGGGCGGTGCGCACGGCGGTGGTTTCCATGTGGGTGGCATCGGAGCCGTGATTCGGTTCGGTGATGCCAAAGGCGATGAAGCCCGTGCCATTGGCGAGCGGCTCGACCCATTCGCGTTTCTGTGCCTCGCTGCCGTAATTGAGCATGAGCAACAGACCAATATTATTGGCGACGATGGCATGCTCGTTCTGCAGATCGCAATGGAGGCCTAAGCCCTTGGCGGCAAGATGTTCGCGGATCACCGCCATGCCGAGGTTGGTGCCATCGCGGCCGCCGAACTCCTTGGGAAAGGCATAGCGATAATGACCGGCGGCGTCGGCACGGCGACGCGCCTGCGCCAATAAGGCTTCCCAGTCGTGACGCGGAATGCCGCCGTTATCCCAATCAGTGCGCGCATGTTCGCGGCGATGATCGAAGAAGCGGATATTGTCATCCTGCGCTTCGAGCGGTTTGATCTCACGCTCGATGAATTGATCGAGTTCGGCCAGATAGGCCACAAGTTCTTCCGGCAGATCGAAATTCATGCCACTTCCCTCAACAGTTCGCGCGCAATGATGACGCGCTGGATTTCACTGGTGCCTTCATAAATCGTCGTGACCCGCGCGTCGCGCGCGAGGCGCTCGAGCGGCATCGCTTCGGTATAACCGACGCCGCCCATCAATTGCAGCGCGGTGTAACAAGCCCTGTTGGCGCTCTCGGTGGCGAACAGCTTGGCCATCGAGGCAGCCTTGGCATAGGGCTGGCCGTTTTCCTTCTGATAGGACGCGCTCATGAGCAACAGACGCGCGGCTTCGAGTTCGGTATAGGTGTCGGCCAGCATCCATTGCACGCCCTGAAAGTCGGCGATGCGTTTGCCGAACTGTTCGCGTTCGGTGATGTATTTTCGCGCGATGTCCATGGCGGCGTTGCCTATGCCTAAGGCCAGCGAGCCGATGCCGATGCGCCCGCCGGTCAGTTCGCCGACCGCGATGCGAAAGCCATCGTTCTCGCGGCCAAGCATGGCGCTGGCCGGCACGCGCACGTCTTCGAAGATCACGGGGTTGGTGCTGGAGCCGCGCTGGCCCATCTTGAGTTCGTGCGGGCCGATGGCGATGCCGGGTGTGTCGGCCTCGACCAGGAAACACGAAATGCCTTTGCCCTGTGGCGCGTTGCCGTCGGTCACCGCCCACACCACGAATACACCGGCGTATTCGGCGTTCGAGATCCACATCTTGGTGCCGTTCAACACGTAGTCGTTGCCGTCGCGCAGCGCGCGGGTTTTCATCGATGACGGATCAGAGCCCGCGCCCGCTTCCGACAGACAGAAGCCGGCGGCCGGATAGTCGCCATTGCAGATGCGTTCGATGTAGCGCTGCTTTTGTTCGTCGTTGCCGATGGTCTGGATGACTTCGGCCACCATGTTGTTGACCGACATCGCGACTGCGGTCGAAGCGCAGGCACGTGCCACTTCGGTGACCGCGACGCTGAAAGACACCACACCCGCACCGCTGCCGCCGTAATCAGGGTCGATGTTCAAGCCCATGAAACCGAGTTCGGCGAGACGCTTGAGATTATTGAGATAGGCGGAACGGAATTCAGCGTGTTCGACCCGCGCCGCAAGCGGCGCCAGTTCGGTTTCGGCAAAGCGCCGCGCGGTGTCCTGAATGAGCGCCTGTTCTTCGGTCAGGGCGATATGCATGGGCGTTCCGGTGCGATGAGCGAGCCGGAATAGTGCCGGAGCGAGCTGTAAAAGGCCACTCGCGCGCAGGCGGCGGCAGCCTGGATTACTTGCTGATGGAATCGAGGAGGGGCTTGAAGGTGGCGAGATCCCAGTAGTCACACCAACGCACGATCAAGCCTTCGCGCAGCACGAACACACCGGCTACCGGCAGCACCACACGCAGGCTGCGACGCTCCCAGATCTCGGTGCGCGCATTCATGACGGTGTCGCCCTCGGCCACTTGCTGGTGAATCTCGAGCGAGCTTAGGCTGCAATGGGTGCCGTCGACGAAAGGCTGCAGAAATTCCTGCACCGCGCGTGCGCCGCGCATCGGCTCCCACGGCATGTTCTGGTAGAACACATCGCGGCTTAAGTGGCGTGCGCCATGTCGCCACTCACCAGGCTTTGGCAAAAGCGACGCACGGTTTCGGAATTGCTGGCAGTCATGGTCAAGGACGACACTAGGCGGTGACTCGCGACCAGTTTCTTAAGTTGCGCGCGGAGCGTCAATCTCCGCGCGCCTTAAAAATTGAATTGAGCTGGCTTCAGCGGCTGCGCACCAGACGCCCGGGTCGCGCGCCGGTGTCTTCGCCGCGACGTTGCACCACCTCACCCTTCACATAAGTGGCGACATACCCCTCGACGTTCTGGTCGAGCCGCGCTTGCGCGGCCGGCAGATCGTAGACCATGCGCGGCCGGCTGCTGGCGAGATGCGCGAGGTCGATGAGGTTGATGTCGGCGCGCAGGCCGGCGGCAAGCAGGCCGCGATCCTTGAAGCCATACACTGCGGCGTTGTCGCTGGTCAGTTTCTTGACCACAAATTCCAGCGGCAGATGCTTGGGGTCGTCCGCCGCATGATCACGCACCCAATGCGTCAGCATGTAGGAGTGCATGCCATAGTCGGCGATGAAGCGCACATGGGCGCCGGCGTCCGACAGACCCAACACGCTGCGCGGATGGCACACCATCTCGTGCACGGCATCGGTGTTGCCATCGGCATAACCGGTCAAGGCATACATGAGGAAGGACTGGCCGTTGTCCGTCAGCAGCAGGTCATAGGCCACTTCCCACGGCGAGCGGCCTTCGCGTGCAGCGATCTTGGCGACGCTGTTACCGGGATCGGGCGTGTAATTGATGGGGCTGCCGGCCGGGTAGGTGTAGTCCCACAGCGCCGGGTTCTTGTACAACAACGAGAAGCCTTGGTCGTTGGGATCTTGTTCACTCAGCAGGCGCGCACGGAAGGCGGGATCGCGCAGTCGTGCATAGCGCTCCTCGAAGGAGAGGTTCGCGATCTCCTGGTAGCTGGGCATGAACTTCCAGGGATGCTCACCTTCGAAACAGAACAGGATGGAGATCGGTCGACCGGCCACCTGCGGAATGATTTTGAGTCCCGCCTTGGCGGCATCGTCGCAGGCCGCGAGCTGACGACGCCATTGCGTTGAATCGCCGAGCTGCTGCACGAGCAGGAACATGACCGACGCGCCCGAGCCTTCGGCGACCCGCCGCAGCATTGCCATTTCACGATCGAGCCCTTCGCTGTCTTCGCCCGCCACGCCAGCCAACACGATTTCGACCAGACCATGGCCACTGTCCTTGACCGCGCGTGCGAGCGCAATCAATTCATCGTCGGCCGCATAGGTGCCGGGCACCGGTCGACCGTCGAGCGCGATATGCACCGGCGTGCGCGAACTCGAAAAACCAAAGGCGCCGGCGTCCATCGCTTCGCGCGTCAGCACCGCCATCTTTTCGATGTCGGCGGCGGTGGCGTTTTCATTGTCGGCGCCGCGCTTGTCCATGACGTAGGCGCGCAATGCGCCGTGGCTCAACTGCGTGGCGATGTCGATAGTGCGCGGCGTCGCGTCGAGTGCGTTCAAGTATTCGGGGAAGGATTCCCAGGCCCACGGCAGTCCCGCCCGCAGCGATACCCCTGGAATATCTTCCACGCCTTCCATGAGGCCGATGAGGAAGTCATGGCGGTCGGGTTTGGCGGGCGCGAAGCCGACGCCGCAATTGCCCATCATGAGGGTCGTGACACCGTGACGCATCGATTGCGAGAGCACCGGGTCCCAGGTCGCCTGGCCATCGTAGTGAGTGTGGATATCGACCCAGCCCGGCGTGACCAGCAGGCCGTCGGCGTCAACGGTCTCCGTGGCGCTGCCGAGATCGCGGCCGATAGCGGCAATCATGCCGTCCTTGATCGCGAGGTCGGCGATATACGGCGCTGAGCCGCTGCCGTCCACCACCGTGCCGCCCTTGATAAGGGTATCGAAACTTGCCATGCCTGCTACTCCCCGGGCGGTCGCGAGGACCGTCCACAGCCTGCGTTTGCTGATCTCGAACCGGCAGGTTCGAATGTGACCCGGACCGTGCGCCTCGTGCGTGATGGCAACGGTGGGTACTCGCGACTGTGGCCCAAGGCCCGGGCTTTTTCAATCCCGACTGAAGGGGTAGGTACTGACGCTGGGTTACGCTCTGCGTATGCTGTGCGCCATGCCCATTTGTGACGACAGCCTGCGCGCATCCATCGCGCGCCACCTCGCCGAATTCGAAGTCGTGGCCAGTACCACCGCCGGCAAGGCGGCGGCGGTCGCGCTGGCGGTGATCGACGAAGGCTGGGGCGCTGACCTGTCAGGCATGCCGAGACATCACGACTGGCAGTCACGGGCTGCCCTGATCCTGACTCGTCGTTCGTCCAAGCTGCGCAACCACGCCGGTCAATGGGCCTTGCCGGGTGGCCGCATCGATGAGGGTGAGAGCCCCGAGGACACCGCATTGCGCGAAATGCGCGAGGAGGTCGGGTTGGCCCTCGATCATTCAGCGGTGATAGGACGGCTCGACGATTTCGTCACGCGCTCAGGCTTTGCCATGACGCCGGTTGTGATCTGGGCAGGACCCCAGCGCCATCTTGCGCCCAATCCCGACGAGGTCGATTCCATCCATCGCATCCCGGTTGCAGAATTCATGCGCGACGACGCGCCCATGCTCGAACACCTACCTGAAGGTGGCGCGCCGGTGCTGCGTATGCCAGTCGGCGACGCCTGGATAGCGGCGCCGACCGCCGCCATCCTCTATCAGTTCCGTGAAGTGTGTCTGTGTGGACGCGCGACGCGCGTCGCCCATTACGAGCAACCGGCCTTCGCCTGGCGTTGAGTGCACTTGACCTTGCTGGTCATCGCCAGCGCGTGCCGCGCGTTGTTCAATAGCCGGCATTCAAACGAGTAGCGATCATGAAAACCGGATTGCTGTTACCCGCCTGGAGTTATGCCGTCGAGGGCGCCACGCTCAACACTCGCGAGTTGTTGGATTTCGCCGCGCAGGCGGTGGCCGCTGGCTTTCGGTCGTTGTGGGTGAGCGATCATTTTCTCAACGAGCCTTACGTCGATTACGCGGCGGTCGACATTCAATTCCCCGATGAGGTTCGCGGTATTAAGTCGGGACAATGGGAATGCTGGTCCTTGATGGCGGCGCTCGCGGCGCGCATCCCCGAGGTGACACTGGGTACGCTCGTCACCAACACTGCGTTTCGTAATCCCGCCTTGCTCGCTCGCATCATTGACACGGTTGACGATATCAGTGGCGGGCGCGTGGTGGCGGGGCTAGGCGCGGGGGATTTCGCGACCGAACATCGCGCCTTTGGTTATGACTTCGAGCGTCCTGTTGCGCGATTCGAAGAAGCGCTGTCGATTATCCGCCCGCTGTTGCGCGGCGAGACGCTGAGCCATAGCGGCGAGTTCTACCGCACCGAGGGCGCAACGCTGCTGCCCAAGAGTCTGCGCGCTGCCGGGCCGCCGCTCATGATAGGCCTACTGCGTGGCGGTCCACGCATGCTGCGTCTGGTCGCCGAATACGCCGATCAATGGAACTGCATGCTGCCGTTTGCCGACAGTCGTGTGACGACCTATGTGAGTACGTGGGAGCGTGTGCGAGCGGCTTGCGAGAAGCATGGACGGGATCCTGCCACGCTGGCGCGCAATGTTACTGTCGGTGTGTGCCTAGGCGAGCACTATCCTTTGCCCGGCGCATTGCCCCTGCGCGGCTCACGTCAGCAGTTGATTGACGCTTGCGCTGCCTATGCCGAGCAGGGCGTCGAGACCTTGAGCATGGTTATCGAGCCCTATACGCCTGCCACACTCGACGCATTGGCACCCGTGCTAGAAGCCTTGTAGGTGCGATTGAAATCGCACCTACAACGGTAGGTCGCTCAGCGCGCGAACGGCACGGTGTCGAAGTAGTCGCGCCATTCATAGATGCGGCCATCCCTGACCTTCATGACACCCATGAGTGGGATCGTCAGCAAGGTTTTGCCGCTGGCGTCATTGAGATAGTCAATACGTTCCATCAAGACGGTATCACCGACGGCGGCGATCGAGAGCATATCCATTTCAATGGCGACGAACGGACATTGCTGCGTGAAGGCGGCGAAGAAGGCCAATGCTTCGGCCGGACCTTCGGTCTTCGACAGACCGACATTTTCATACCGGCAGTCGGGCGTGAAGTATTGATTGAACGAAGCTTCGAAGCTATTGGCTTGCTTCCAGGTGGCCATAAAGGCCTGCGCGGTTTCTAGTGCGGACATGTCGGATTCTCCCCGTGTTACGAAAGACCCATCATAACGGCACTGTGCGCCCGGACGCTCAGAGCAACTGCGAGCCGGCGGCCGAACACACCTGCTTGACAGAAAAGCGCATCTGGATGGGCGCGCAACTCAGGCGCAGGTGCCTGGCAGATCGGGTGGCAGCCCGGCGTGCGGCGTACGCAGGCGAAGATAGACCTTGGCCGGCGGCAGGCCGCTGAACAGCGGCTGCTCGTGGTAGATGCGCTGGGCATATTTCTGACCGAGGGCGCGCATCACCGTGTGCCCCGCTTGCGTGCCTTGGCAGCATTCCTTCGCGCCGAGATGCAACACCGTGCCGCCCAGCTCGCTGCGTTGGTAGATGTGCGCGGTGCCGACGGTGGTTTTGCCGGAACGTTGGCCCCAATCCCAGGCAAGAATTTCGAGGCGATAGGCCTTGAGCGTGGCGAGGTCCGGTACGGGTCGCCCCAGCACGTCAAAGCCGAGTATGGGTGCGCCATCCAGTTCAGACACACCGCCGAGATCCAACACTTCGCAGTGCTTCAATCCCAACCCGAGCAGCAGGGGATGTTGGTTATCGACGATACGAAGTCCGGCACCGCTGACATTGGCGCCTTTCGCGCGACGACCGTAACCGCCATGGCGAAAGTCGCCGCCGATGCTGGCATTGGTCGGCAGTCCGAGCTTGGGGTCGGTCCAGTTGACAGTGACGAGTGCGGGATCGTGGATGGGATCGAGGCGCTCATTCTTGTAGCAGATAAGCTGGTTGCCACTGTCCGCGTAGCGCACCTGCCACCACATCACATTGCCGCCGGCAATGAGCGCGTGGCCGCCGCCGGCAATGAATCGATCAAAGTTTTCGCGCGCTCGGCGCGACCAGTACTCCGAGTGTCCATCGACGATCAGCAGTTTGACGCCAGCGAGTGCGTCAGGATTTTCCATGTCGTGATCGACCAGATACCGCGGTGCGCCGAAGATGCGTTCCTCGGCTACGAACTTCAATAGATCCGACCAATCCGCCTTTTCGCTCGCGTCGAACGGACGTAGGAAACTTAGCACCGCAGCGCGTTTCGGGATGCTGTAGAAATCGCGGCCGGCGGTCGGCGAATAGGCGCTGATGGTATTGGTCGGCACCAGCACGGCGGTGGGCAGGCCGTAGGGCGCGGACGGCGCGTGGGCGTTTGACAGCTCGCGGACCACCACGAAAATATTCGGCAACTCATTGAGGAAATAGACGCCGCTCGGTGTGCCTTCGGGAATCGCCCAGTGCAGTGTCGGCTCGAAATCGACACCATGGGACCACGATGAGCCGCTAGGGACTGACTGCGGTTCGATGGTGATCTCGCCGAAGCTGTGCACGATGTCTCCGCTAGTCGAGACCATGGCCAGCGCGACAGTGGTCTGGGCATCATGGGACAAGGCGAAGTAGACCGTCTCGCCCGGTGCCGCGCACCAACCCGACACCGGCCGTCCCGCTTTCATACGCAGGGGGTAGCCCGTCAAGCCTTGCGGCTGGGCCGCGCCTCGGGGTTCGACATTCGTCGCTGCAAGCGTGGCTGCACGAGGCGCAGCCATGCCGCCCAAAGATGCGCCCGCCGCGCAGAGGAGGGACGAGAAAGCGCGGCGGGTCATTTTCATCGCGAACTATCCTTCGTGGGCGGCAGGCGCATATCGTTCTCTTGAACGCATTGCTTCGACGTCGTCGTGCCTGGCGGATCAATGATTGTGCGCTGACAAAAGCACATGACTGCCAGCATGGAGTCCGTCGATGCGAGGATAGTTCCGGCAGGACGTGAGAGCGTGCGTTACACCGTCGCCGCGAGCGGTGGTCGCAGCGCATTACGCGATCGACAGGTGAGCAAGGTGCGCGTCTAGACGTTAAGAATTCGCTAAGTTTCTCAGTGTGACGCGTGGCGAATACATCGCTATCACCGAAGTATGCGCAAGGTCATGGCCGCTGCGCCGATGGCATCATCGCGCATCGTCGTCCAAGGGGTGCTGTTTGTATAACCACATCAAGCCGCTTTGGCCCTTGTCGGCATCGCCCTGTGCAATCAATTGACGATAGAGCTGTTGCACCAGCGCAGTGACCGGCATCGGCGATAAGGTTTCACGACCAAGATCGCAAGCGATGTCGATGTCCTTGACCATGATCTTGGCGCTGACTTCGTTGACATAATCGGCGGCGGCCATGCGTCGCGCATGGTGTTGCAGCACCGCCGAGTCGGCCCAGCCACCGGCCAGCGCATCAGGTAGACGTGAGGCCGCGACGCCGAAGTTGGCGGCATAGTTGAGCGCCTCGGCGGCGACCGCGACGTTGCCACCGATCATCATCTGGTTGGCTATTTTGGTGGCCTGACCAGCACCGTTGGCGCCCATCAAGGTCACGCGCTGGCTGTAACAACTGAGCAGCGACTGCACGCGCTCAAGGATCCGCGCTTCGCCACCGGCCATTACCACCAACCGGCCTTGCGTCGCGCCCGCCACACCGCCGCTAACCGGGGCGTCCAACCAATGCATGCCGCAAGCTTCATTGAGTTGCAGCGCATAAGCGCGCGTGGCAAGAGGATGGATGGTCGAGTGATCGAGCAGCACGCTGTCAGCCCGTGCACCGCAGGCAACGCCATCGACGCCGAACACGACTGTTTCGACTGCGGCAGTATCGGTCACGCACAGCATCACACAATCACAGTCGGCGGCGAGCGCGGCAGGTGAATGCATGAGTATGGCGCCGGCCTCGCACCAGGGCGCGAGCTTGTGCGGGTCGCGGCCCCAGATGCGTAGTGCGTGACCGGCTGCTTGCAGGCGCGTTGCGATTGCGCCGCCCAGTGCGCCCAGTCCAATGCAGCCGATGCGCATGCCTGCCATATCCCAACCCCGCGATGTATGCTCGTGCGCTTGATTGTCGGGGGCGACCTGGTCACGCGCAAGACGCGTCGGGTGCTCATCGTTCATCCAGCATTTTCAAGAGGAGCCAAGCATGAGACTCGAAGGCAAGACGGCCGTCATCACCGGCGGTGCAAGTGGCATGGGACGCGCGACCGTGCTGCGCTTCCTGACGGAAGGCGCAAATGTCGTGATCGCCGATTACAACGCGCAGACCGGCGCGGAAACCATGGCGCTCGCCGCAGCACAGGGTCATGGCGAGCAGACCCGCTTCATCAAGACCGACGTCGCTAAGGAAGCCGATATCGAAGCAATGTTGAAATGCGCACTCGACAACTTCGGGCGCCTCGACATCCTGTTCAACAATGCCGGTGTCGGTGGTGCCATCGGGCCGATCACTGAAATTACAGTGGAGGCGTTTGACTACACTTTCGATGTACTGACCAAAAGCGTGTTTCTCGGCATGAAGCACGGCGCGCGCATTTTTCAGAAACAAGGTAGTGGCGGCTGCATCATCAACACCGCCTCGATCGCCGGTCTCTCGGGCGACGCCGGTCCGATCATCTACGCCTCGGCCAAGGCGGCCGTCATCAGTCTCACCAAGGGCGCGGCAGTGGAACTTGCGGCGGACAAGATCCGCGTCAACGCGATTCTGCCGGGTCTCATCTTCACGCCGCTCGCCCATGGCGGCAAAGCCGAGAAGTTCGAGCACATCTTCACCACTGGCCAGCCCTGGCCGGAGATGGGCGTGGGCGATCACATCGCCGGTGCCGCCTTGTTCCTCGCGACTGACGATGCGCGCTTTGTGACCGGCGAGTCGCTCGTCGTCGATGGTGGCCTAACCGCCGCTGGCCCGGAACTCTCCAAGCGTTTCAAACAGAACTCGGGACGCGGTGCTGGTGTGGTCGGCATCACGCGCGGTTCGACCGGCGAGGCGCACGAGGTGCGCAAGCTCTAGCCGCCGCCTTCACGGCAAAGGCGGAAACGGCATATCGGCATAGGGCGAGGGCGTGCCTGTGGGGACGCGTGGATCGCGCCCCCAATCCGGATAGCCATCGCTCAAAGCGCCGAGGAAACTGACCAGGTCCGCTTCCTGGGCATCGTTCAAACCCAGCGCGCCCAGTTCTTCATGATTCACGGTGCGGGATATTTCCGGCGCCGGCCAACCCGTGGTGCCGAAGCCGGCGGTGTGGATATCAGCCACCCGCCCCAACACATCGCGGGTGTTATAGAAGTGAACGATGGTTTCCAGCGTGCGGAACACGCCGTTGTGACCGTAGGGCGCGGTCAAGGCAATGTTGCGCAGGCCCATGACCTTGTGTTTACCGAGGTCGGCGCCACTCGGGTCACGCGCCGCGATGTCGACGCGGCCACCGAGGCCGCGATTCGGCGTCGGGTTGCCGGGGATATCGACATTGCGGGGCAGCCCGATATTGTCATAGCTGAAGTCGGTGAATAACGGCGGCATCACGCTGCCGTCAGGCGCGAATGTCGCGGTGCTGGGGTGACAGGCCGCGCAATTGCCCTGGCCATTGAATACGTCGAGGCCGCGTAGCTCGGCCGCCGACAGCGCGGTCGCGCCACTCAGGAAATAATCGAACTTAGAGGTGAAGCGATTGAAGGTGCGTGACTTCTCGAACGCGGCAATGGCGCGCGTCATGGCGGTGTAGACCGCGTCGATCGCGCCCGATTCGACGGCGCTCGAATTCGCGCTCGGAATCTTGCTCAGATTGATGCCGTAGACCCGCGCGAACAATGCCAGGTAGCTGACTTTCTCTTGCAGGCGCGCGATCACCGCCGCGCGGCTCGGCATGACCATTTCATGCCGTGCCAGGAAGGGTTCGGCGGCCTGGTCGCGTAGTGTGCTGGCGCGACCGTTCCAGAATTGTCCGCCCATGTAGAGGCCGTCAACCGCATTCCAGAAAAAGAACGGACTGAAAGAGGCATAGGCAATGCTGGGCGCATTGAGGGTGCCGGTGCGAGTGCTTACCGAGCCCTTGGACACCGCGCTGCCATTGCGCACGTTGCGCGGGTCGACGAATGCTGCAACGGGTAGCGGTTTGCCGGTTTGGCCATCGATCGCAGGCTGCAAACTATGGCAACTAGCACAGGCTTGATTTCGTTTGAGAGACAAATCTTGGTCGGCGAATAGCAGTGCGCCTAGGCTTTCCTCGGCACTGAGCGGGCTGGATGTCGTGGCGCTCCTAGCCGCCGCCAGGGTCTGGATGCGGGCCTGGCTGAGGGCAAAGCGCGCCATGCGTTGATCGCGTGGCGTGAGATCGCGGGCGGGGCTGTCCAGGCTGGCGACCAGAGACATCGCAGCTGCCAGTGCCGCAAGGGTGGATCGAAGAGTCGGCATGTTCGCACCTCGAAAAATCAGCCCTGGCACGCGCATCAATGGCGTGCCGCAGCAGTGAAAGAGAGGCGCAGTCTACTTGATATAAATACTAATGAGAATAATTCGTATTACATAAATATGACATCGCGATGCTATAGCGTCTGCCGTACTCGAACACGGGGCTGGTAGTCGTCAGCTCAAGCGGATAAAAAATCTGTGATGAGCGAATGCCACGAGGCCAGCGCCCTGCGGACGCCGACCCCTCGGTCCGTTACTTGCCGGTAAAGCGTGCCTTGCGTTTCTCGACGAAGGCCATCACACCTTCGCGAAAATCGCTGCGGATGGCGCAGTCGGCGAAGGTCTCGGCCTCCATCTGTAGCTGCGCCTCGAATTCGTTTTCAAGCGAGCGGTAGAGCAGGCGCTTGGTATTACCGTAGACATGGGTCGGGCCTTTGGCTAGGCGCTGGGCGAGCTTGGCTGTCTCGGCGGCCAGCTCGGCGGCCGGCACCACGAAGTTGATCATGCCCATGGCGGCGGCGGCCTTGGCGTCAAAGCGGTCGCCGAGCAGGGCGATTTCCATGGCCTTCTTGATGCCCACCGCGCGCGGCAGATGGAAGCTCGCCGAGCCATCGGGGCTGGTGCCAATATGGCAGTAGGCGAGGGTGAAAAAGGCATTGTCGGCGGCGATGACCAGATCGGCGGCGAGCGCCATGCTGACACCGGCGCCGGCCGCCGCGCCCGCCACGCTGGCGATGATCGGTTTGCCCATGCGCCGCATGGTGTACATGATCGGATGCAGATCATGGATGCGGTTCATGAATTCGGCGCGCAGCTTGTCGGCTGGCTGATCGATTTTGGTCGCCATGTTCTTGACGTCGCCACCCGCCATGAAATTATCCCCGGCGCCTTGCATCACCACGCAGCGCACGCTGGGGTCATATTCAATAGCCTGCAGGCTGTCGCGCAACATGGCGCGCAGTTCCAGGCTCAAGGCATTGCGTGCCTCGGGGCGATTGAAGGTCAGGGTGGCGATGGAATCTTTGATCTCTACCAGCAAGTCCGGCACGGTGGTGTCCTCGAAGTCAGGGAACAGGACATGTATGCGAAATCGCGGCGGTCGTCAAAGGTTGCTTCGTGGCCAGCGCCCGCCTGCAAGGCGGGATCCGCTGCGCTATCGGCGGGAACTTTGCCTAAGCTCTGACGCAATAGCCTGCAACCACCCGCTCGATAAGCCGTGCCCATGTCCTTGACCGATGCCGAACTGCTTCAGCGCATGCAACGCGGCGACGGCGAGGCGTTCAGTGCGCTTTATCAGCGCCATCAGCAGCGCGTGTTTCGCTACGCGAGCGTTTATAGCGGTGCCGAGGGTATTGCGGCGGATATCACCCAGGAAGTCTTCATGCAGCTCATCGACAACCACAGCTTCGATCCGGCGCAGGGCCCGCTGCGTGCTTATCTGCTGGGCATGGCGCGTAATCTGTTGCGCCGCCATTGGCGTGATGCACAGCGCTTCGACGCGCTGCCGAGCGAAGAAGACGGGCCGCTAGGTGACACTCTGATCGAGCACCTCGAGCCCTCGATGCTGGTCAGTCGCGCGCAGCAGCACGGCGATCTTCATGCCGCCATCCTCGCGCTACCGTCCTATTACCGCGAGGTCATGATCCTGTGTGAGCTCGAAGAGTTGGATTACCAGGAAGCCGCTCGCATTCTCGAGGTGCCGATAGGCACCGTGCGTTCGCGGCTCAATCGTGCGCGCAAGGCGCTCAGCGTGGCCATGGGCGCAAGTCCGTTGGCGGCCGCCGTCAGTGACAGAGGTGAGAGTTATGAACTGCGCGCAGTTTGAATGGTTGGTGGTTGATATCGCCGCCGGCCGCATCGCCGCCGGCGAGGATGTCCGTGCGCACATGGCACGCTGCGAGCGCTGCCGCGCGCGGCTGATGGCGGAGCGGCGCCTGACGGCGGGCCTGCGCGATCTGAGCGCATCCTTGGCCAAGGCCTCGGCGCCAGCCAGCGTCGAACAGGTTTTGCTGGCGCGTTTGCGCGTTGCGCAACCGGGCAAGGTCGTGGCTCTCACGCCGCGCCGCGCGCCGCGCGCATGGTTGCGGTTCAATCGCCTGCTGGTGAGCGGTGCGTTGGCCGCGTCGGTGTTGGTACTGTTGGGTGTGGTACTGGTGCATGCCCTGCGCGAGGGCACGGCACCCATGTCGGCCCCGCTCGCGACGGTCAGTCATCCGGAGATCGCCACGCCTTTCTATCCGGTCTACATGACTGGTGCGGCGGTGGCCGGGGCACGCGGCGTGGTGCGCGTGCGTGTACCGCGCGCCACGCTCGCGGTGTTCGGCCTGCCCTATAACCCGCGTCGCGCCACCGACCCCATCACCGCCGACCTCATGGTTGACAACGGCGGCATGGTCACCGCGCTGCGCTTCGTGCAGTGACGCCTGTGGCCCGTGTTCAGGAGTAAGAGACGATGAAAGCACTGTATCCCCTCGCCCTCGTCGCGGTATGCACCGCGCCGCCGCTGGCCGCGCAGGACGCGATGTCCTTCGCCACCGACAAGATGGCCGAGCCGACCATGATGATGGCTGCGCCGCCGCCGCTGCCCTTGGCCGGCGGTGACACCATGAGCTTCATGCAGTTCGAAATGACTGGGCCAGCGGAAGTGGTGGCGGGCAAGCCTTACTCCGCGAGCCTTAACGTCGAAGTGCTGCAACCGCTGGTGGATGGCAACAGCATCACGGTCGAGCATCATTCGCGCGTGTTTCGCGACGCCCAGGGCCGCACGCGCCGCGATGATGAGCTGGGTCTCGACGGTGTCGTCAAGCACAGCGTACTGATTGCCGATCCCATCGCCGGCACGAGTTTCACCCTCGATCCCGACAGGCGCGTCGCGCAGCGTCTGCGGCAGGCAACGCCGCGTGCCGCACAGGTTGCCTTCGCACAGGATCTGCCCAGCGGGGCGGGTGGTACGTCGACCAGTTTCGATGTCGCGCTGCCTTCACCCTTGGCGGCGGAGAAGCCCGTGTCGGTCGACACCGCCCTGCACCCCGCAGCCGCCGCGACGTTTTCCGCCGACACGCCCATCAAGCTGCCCTTTCCCGGCGATCCGCGTAGCGTGAGCCTGGGTGAGAAAACCATCGAGGGTGTGCGCGTGACGGGCACCCGTACCACGGTCACCATTCCCGCCGCCGCGATTGGCAATCGCGCACCGATAGAAATCGTCACCGAGCAATGGTTCAGCCCTGAGATCAATGTCGTGATGTTGAGCGAGCATCGCGATCCGCGTGTCGGGCAGACCCGCTATCGTTTGCACGATATCGCGCGCAGCGAACCCGACGCCGCATTGTTTCGCGTACCTGACGGTTACACGGTCAGCGAGCCTAGCCTCAATCTCCTACATTAAGTTGACACACGCGCATCAGAAACTCTGATGCGCGTTGATCATGAAGTGCAGGCCTATGTCCTGCAGATCACCACCGGTATCGGCGACATGACGACGCACACCACCCCACATGATCTCGGCGTGGGTATCGGTGGCAATATCCCAGCGCAGACCCGGCCCGGCAGCCAGCAGCGTAGTCGGTGCGTCAAGTTGATCGAGACGATCGTCACCCTGGTTCCAGGCGCGACCGGCGTCGACGAATATCACCAGCGACAACTGCCCGTCGTCGCCACGGCGACTGACGCCAGGTATCGCCAGGCGGGCGAGCGGCAGGCGATATTCGAGACTCGCCGACCAGCCTTCGTCGCGTACAAAGCGTGAGCGGCGATAGCCACGTACCGAGTTCACACCCCCCAGCGAAAATTTTTCCAAGGGTAACAGGCCGTCATTGCTGAGCTGCGCTTCACCGCGCATAAAGAGCGAACCCGCGCGCGGTCCCAGGGTATGCAGCCATTGCAGCGACAGATAGCCACTGTGGAACCGCGAGTCGGGCAGGTCATCGCCATGCACGGTGGCGCCCAAGGCGCCGATGCCGGCCGACCATACCGCGCGCAAGCTCAAGGAATCATGGGTAAAGCGTTGCTGCCATTGCAGGCCGAGCCGCGCGACCCGCACATCAGCCTTGCCGTTGTGAACGCCGGGACTGAATGAGAAGGGCACACCGAGCAGGGTCGATGCGCTGTGCTTGCCGACCAGGTCGAGACTCAATTTCAGTTGCCGTTGCGGGTCTTGCCACAGTGTCTGCACGAGACCTAGATCGAGGGCGCTGGAGCGGGTCTGTGCGCCGAATACCTTGAACTGTTCCTCGACCAATTCCGAGACCGCGCGGAAGTAACGCAAGGACAATTCCGGTCCGCGTGGCGACCACGGCACAGTGAAGCGGAAATCGAGATCGTCGAGTCCGCTTGCCACGCCGACGGTGAGATCAACCTCGTCACCGTGGCCGAGAATATTGTAGGCCGTGCCTTCGAATGCGCCGCGTGTGCCACCGACGGCTGGCGCGCGATCATTGGCCACGCGCAAACCCGCCCTGTAGCGCGCGCCTTCCACCACCTTGACGACCAGCACCGCGCCACCGCGTTGGCTCCCGGGCGCGAGTTCGGCGCTGATATCGGCGAGACCGCGTTCGTGCATCAAGAGCCGCAGATTGGCGTTCAAGACGGCGAGATTGAGCGGCGTAGTGAGGCCGACCTGCAGACGCTGGGCGATATAGGACGGGTCAATGGCGCGCGTGCCGTTGACTACGATCTTTTCCAGAAAACCTTCCAGCAGTTCGATGCGCAACAGCCCATCGCGCATGTCCTGATCGGGCAACACGGCGCGTGAAGTCGAGAAGCCAGCTTGCAGGTAGAGATCGGTCAGGCGTTGCAGCAGGGTTTGCAGATCGGCATCGGCCAGCGCATGACCCACGAAGGGCGAGGCGATCGCCAGTAACTGCGCGGTTGCAACCACGGTGTTGCCGCTGAACGCCAATTCGCGCACCACGACACGCGGCTGCGCATCGGTGGCCGCACTTGTGCGCGGGCCGAGCAGCAGTGCAAGCAGCAGCGCGCACAGGCAGCTGCGCCACGGTGCGTCGGCGAGAATCCGTTCGACGGAAAACATCAGTGCATCGATGTGGGTGATAGCGGGCGTCGGAAAAACAGGAACGCCCCATCCCGGTTCGGGATGGGGCGTTCAGTATGCCCGTTTTCAGCTTGCGTGGGCCGCAAGCTCGAAGTCAGGACTTAGCCGCCTGTCGGACTTAGGACGAATCTGCTACGGCGGTGGAACAGCAGCCCATAGGCGCGCGCCTGCCCGTTTGAGCCCCACTATTCGCCTCGAATGCGCGCCCATCTGTCCTCGCTCTCCCACCGCCTCGCGACGATTCGCTAAGGCCGGCAGATTGTCGGACAGTGACCGCGTTGAAAGTCTACCGAGGGCATGGCCGCGCTGCCATCCCGGGTTTGCTCAATGGCACACCTGCCGGCCGGCAAATCTGCGCGCCGGCGCGCAAGCGCGCGCCAACGCTTTCGAGCGGAAAGAAAATCTCCGCCACCAGCTCGCCTTCGCCATCCGACTGCTGCAAGCGATGGAAGGCTGGCGCATCGCGCATGCGCGCGCCGGATTGCGGATACCAATGCCAGCGTACTGCGGCGTGAGCATCTTCCAGTGCAGCGAGTGTGCCGCGAAACTGAAACACCGCGTAGTCACCACCGGCCAGACGTTTGCGTACCAGTTCGCCATCGGGTGGCAGCGCGATATCGACACAGGCGTCGTAGCGGCGCCGTGGCATGGGCGTGAGTTCGGGACTGTCACAAGGGATGCCGATCATGCTGGGCGCAGCGCCCGTTGCGCTGGTAGCAAGCAGCTCGGTGAGCGCTGCCCAGGCTGCGGCTGCGGCACCGGCATGCGCGCCATAGCGACGCAGTGCCAGCATCTCCTGCGCCGGCAGCGTACGGAATTCGAGAACATCAGGCAGGCAGGGCACGCAACTTAAGCGCCGCGCGCTCATGCGATGCGCAAGACCGCGTGGGCTGGTGCCGAACTGACGGCGGAAAGCGCGCGCAAAAGCCGAAGAGCTGGAATAACCCGCCAGCGCGCCCGAGGCGGTGACCGAAGTACCGTCAAGCACCATGCGCAGCGCGGCACGTTCCAGCGCGCGACGTCGCACATAGGCCGACACCGACTCGCGCAGATAACTCGACATCACACGATGGAAATGAAACGGTGAGATGCTGGCGAGCTCCGACAGGAACTCGACGTCGCCGGCCTCGCCGGGATGGGCGTCGATGTATTCCAGCACGTATTCCAGACGCGCCGCGCGACGTTGTCTTGCGCTTGCGTTCAAGCCTGCCCCCGAATTGCCAATCGTCGTTATGTCATGGACCACCGTCTGCGCGCGTGGTCAGGGACTATTCGATCGACAAGGGCGCCGAGTTCCCACGAAATGTAAAAAAATGTATGGTCTGCCCCGGATTTGCAAGCTTCAATCCCTTCCGAACAGAACGACGTTTGCGTCAATGTATCCGGCCTACTGGTGCAGCACGCAG
>JAYWAC010000290.1:0-3451 GCA_043782755.1 Pseudomonadota bacterium
CCGGACTACTTCGGCGAGGATGGCGACGCCGTCTATACCTATGGCACGCTCACTGCCAGCCTGCCCTATGACTTCAGCCCCTATGTGACGGTCGGTTACCAGGTTGTCGATGGTGATAAGACCTCGGGGCCTGCCGGTTACGACTATGTGCATTACGCCATCGGTATGAGCAAGACCCTGGGTCATTTCACCGCTGATCTATCCTGGCAGGACGCGCGGGATTTGAGCGGATGCAGTGAAAAATGCGAAGCGGTGGTGTTCTCGGTCTCAAGCAGCTGGTAACAGGCAGCTAGCGCGCATGAGTGTGCGAATGGTCGCACCTACAAGAGCGTGCAGGCATGGCCCTGCACGCCGGTCTCGACTTGAAAGGTCGCGTGGCGAATGCCGTACTCATGGGTCAGCGCGTGGGCCAGGCTATCCAGCCACGCATCGCCCGGATGGCCGCCGGGCATGACTAGATGCGCGGTCAGCGCGACGTCGGTGGTGCTGAGGGCCCACACATGGAGGTCGTGCACGCCGCTGACACCTTCCCGTGCTTCGAGAAATGCTGTGATCGGTGCGCTATCTAGATGCGCGGGTACCGCGTGCAAGGACAACAGCGCACTGTCGCGCAGCAACTGCCAGGTGCCGAACAAGACTACCGTCATGATCGCGAAGGAGACCGCCGGGTCCAGCCAATACCAGCCGCTACGCAACATCGCGTAGCCGGTCACCGCCACGCCGAGAGAGATCAAGGCGTCGATGGCCATGTGCATGAAGGCTGCGCGCAGATTGAGGTCGTGGGCGCGATCACGAAAGAAGAACAATGCCGTGACTGTGTTGACCGCGACACCAACCAAGGCCACCACGATCACCGTGTGGCCCGCGACGGCTGTCGGCGACAGCAATTTCTGTAGCGCTTCCAGGGCTAAACCGCCGCAGGCCAACAGCAGCATCACCGCATTCGCCAGGGCAGCGAGGATAGTTGAGCTGCGCAGCCCGTAGGTGAAACGCGGGCCGGGTGCACGACGTGCCAGCCAAGCCGCGAACCACGCCAAGGCCAGGCCGGCCACGTCGCCGAGATTGTGTATGGCATCGGCCACCAGCGCCGTCGAGTTGGCCGCCACGCCATAGCCGAGTTCAAGTGCGACGAACACACTGTTCAGCGCGATGCCTGTCGCGAAGGCAAAGTCATGCTGACCGGCGGCAGGTGCGCCGTGGGCATGGTGAGAATGACTGTGATGAGCGTGATCGTGGGCCACTAGGCGGACTCGGTCTTGTCGCCGCACAGGAAGCTCATTAGCCAGCGTGCCAGCAGATCAGCGTCGACCGTTTCGGCAAAACTTTGCAAAGCCTCGTCGATGACATCATCGGGTGCGATGCCCCGTTTGTTTGCAGTGAGGGTGCGCGCGTAGTCGCGCTCGAATTCTGGATGGGCCTGCACCCCGAGCAGCACATCATCGAGCACGAACATCGCGTTCTCGCAGTGCGCACTGGTGGCGAGACGTCGTGCGCCCGGCGGCAAGGCGGTCACTTGATCCTGATGCACCGCATAGAGCGCATAGCTATCCGCTGCGGGTTGCATCCACGGCGTCGTCTCCAGAATTTGCGCGACATGGCGGCCGAGCCCCCAACCCTGGGCCGCTTTCTCGGCGCGCCCGCCCAAGGCCTGGCCTATCAACTGGTGACCGAAACAGATGCCGACGGCGCGACGGCGCGCGGCGTAAAGGGCGCGCAGAAATTCACTGAGACGGTCAATCCACGGCAGATCTTCGTATGCCGAGCGACGTGAACCGCTGACGATGTAGGCATCACAACTATCGAGAGCCGGCGGGAATTCGTCGGTATAGACCCGATACGCGCGGTACTCGAAACGCATCCCGGTGCCGCCCAGCAGACGTGTAAACATATCGACGTATTGTCCGTATTGCGCGCCGAGAGGCGCCGCCACTTCGTCACAGAGAAGGATGCCGATATGTTTGATGTTCACAGCGTGTGCAGATACCAGTCGTAGTCCTGTTGCGGAATTTCACTGAAGTAGCGCTCGCTCTCGGTGCGCTTGATGCCGCTATAGACTTCGACGAAACGCCGGCCGAAATATTCGTGGGCAAACGACGAGGTGGCGAAGCGATCGATAGCCGCCTGCCAATGCTGAGGCAGGGGCGCGGCGCTGTCCTGCCGATAAGCATCGCCGGTCACGGCCGGACCGGGATCTAGGCGCTTGCTTAAGCCGTGATGTACGCCGGCCAGCATGGCGGCGGCGACCGCATAGGAGTTGGCATCGGCGCCGCAGATGCGATGTTCGACGTGGCGCGAGGCCACCGGTCCAGTCGGAATGCGCAGGGCCACGGTGCGATTGTTCACGCCCCAATTCGCCACCAGCGGCGCGCAGTTGTAGGCGCGATAGCGGCGATAGGAATTACCGAAAGGCGCGAACAAGGCCATCATGTCGCCGGCGCTTAGCGCCATGCCGCCGATGGCGTGCTTGAGCAGCGCATTGCCGTCCGGCGCTTCGCTCGCGAACACATTGTTGCCGTCGGCATCATTGAGACTCAAATGCAGATGCAGACCCGAGCCCGGCAAGACCGGGAACGGTTTGGCCATGAACGAAGCCCACAGACCGTGACGTTGTGCCACGCCTTTGACCGCGCGTTTGTACATCATCCCTTCATCGAGCGCGCGCAGCGCGTCGCTGCGATGCTTGAGTGTAATCTCGAACTGGCCGGGACCGAATTCGGAAATGGTGGTGGACACCGGCAGACCCTGCGCCTCGCAGCAGGCATAGAGATCATCGAGAAAGGCCGCGCGCGATTCGATTTCTTCGATGCTGTAGACGTGGGGGTGATGGCCGCGCAGGGTCGCGGCCCGTGCCCGACCCTCGCGCACCGCTGCGGCGTCGAGTAGATAAAACTCGAGTTCGACCGCCATGACCGGCGTGTAGCCATCCTGTTCAAGCAGGCCGATTACCCGCTGCGCAGCGAGGCGCGGATCGGCGGCGGCAGCCGGTCCACCGAGCACCGGGTCGAACATCATCAAGACCTGGGCGGTCGGCGTGGCCAGCCACGGCGTAGTCACGAGTGTGCCCGGCAGTGGCCAGGCCAGGCAGTCCATGTCACCGATCTCCCATAAGAGGCCGGTGTTCTCGGCATCGTCGCCGTTGGCAGTCAGTGCGGCGATGGAACTCGGCAGCGGCAGGCCCTCGCTATAGATGCGTTCGAGTTCCTCGCGCTGTACCGATTTGCCGCGCAGGATGCCGTTCATATCGGTCTGCATGAGCTGCACCTGACGCAAGCTTGGATGACGCGCGAGAAATTCGCGGGCCTGGTCCGGATGGGAGCCGGTGCTCATAGGGAAGTCCTCATCACGGCGACATGGCTAGTCACCTGGTCAGGCATGATCGCCTACGCTTGAGTGGCGGCGCAACGCGGCTATGGTTGAGGGCGCAGCTCGAGTTCTGTGGGTCCGACTTCAG
>JAYWAC010000291.1:0-3431 GCA_043782755.1 Pseudomonadota bacterium
AAGGCCATACACGACGCAGGTAGAGCACTACCTCAGATAATCTCCGCCCACTCCAGCTTTGTATAAATCGTGGGGATCTCTCAGGGTCCGACTTCAGTCAGACATTCAAGGGCACACCTGTGTGCTGCGCTCTCGAAAGCAATGTCCGACTGAAGTCGGACCCATAAGTGAGGAGTTGTGTACGGAATGAGCGCGAGTTCTTACGGGCAAGGCACTACCTTGCGAAAGGTGTCCTTGGACCACAGCGCCTTGTCGTCCGGCGTCTTGCCGTCCTTGTGCCACTTCTCATTAATTTGCAGACAGAACGAGCCGGCGTTTTCGATGGTGTCCGCGATATCTTCCGGACGCTCGTTGCCCACTTTCATGTTGGGATTCGAAGCACTGTAGTTGGGAACGATGGTGTTGGAAGCACAGGCCGCAGTGAGCACGACCAGGCTGGCGAGCAGTATGAAACGCACAGTCATGGCATCAACGGGCGCAATCTTGCGCCCACTCCTTCAATAAAAAAATAAGCAGGTGGTTGCCACGCGCTGACACCCTGGAAAGCGGCGCGGCGCGTCATTGTGCGCAAGCACCTCTGGAGTGTCAAACCAGCATTATTCCGCGGGATTTTCGCGGTTTTATCTACCATGTCAGTGCACTGTGCACAGTCTCGACGAGCGTCATCTACGCATGACACTCGGTCATGGCGCGCTGCTTTCAATGCCTGGCGCGACCCTATACACTTTTTTCGCTACGTCTATAGAGGTACTCGGAGTGATCGGCATCAACGATTCACGCCGCTGGCAGCTTGCGCTCAGCGCGCTGCTCGCGGTCAGTCTGACCGGCGGGTCGTGGAGCGCACAGGCGGAACCATTGGCGACTGCGGTCGCTGCGCAGACGGAGGCCGACAAGGCCGCCGTCGCTTCGCAAGCCAAGATCGATGCGCTCGACGAACAGACCCAGGGCATCGCCGCCAAGTATGTGCAGGCTTTGGCCGACGTCGACAGCCTCAACAAGTACAACGAGCAGCTCGCGCGCCAGGTCAAATCCCAGGACGCCGAGGTCGCCTCGCTGGAACAACAGCTAGCCGCGTTGCAGGTCACCGAGCGCGAAGTGCAGCCGCTCATGCAGCAGATGGTCGAGACCCTCGATCAGTTCGTCGCTCTCGATGCACCCTTCCTGCTTGAAGAACGCAGCAAGCGCGTGGCCAAACTCAAGGACATGATGGAGCGCGCCGACGTTGCCATTGCTGAGAAATACCGGCGCATTCTTGAGGCCTATCAAATCGAACTCGAATACGGTCGCACGCTGGACGCCTACCAGGGCCGTCTCGGCGAAGGTGATGCCGCGCGCATCGTCGATTTCGTGCGCTTAGGGCGCGTGTCGCTCATGTACCAAACGCTGGACGGCAGCGAGACCGGCTACTGGAACCAGGCCAAGCGTCAGTGGCAGCGCGACGACAGCTACGCCAAGGCGGTCAAGGATGCCTTGCACGTGGCCAAGAAGATCGGCGCCCCCGATCTCTTGCGCGTGCCGGTGCCTGCCCCGCAGTCGAGTGAGAAATCCTGATGAAGATCGCACTTCGTCGCCTCGCCTTGCTGGCCGCGCTGTGCACTACCGAAGCCAGCTTTGCCGCTGCGGATCTCGGTGAACTCCTGAAGCAGACCGAGAACACAACCGCCGCCAGCGCGGCGCTGGTTACCGAGCGTGCCGCCAAGTACAAGGCGGCAGGCGGCGCTCAGCAAGAGCAGATGTTGAAGGAAGCGCTGGCCGCGCGTACCACGGCCGAGGCCGCCAGCCGTGCCGCCCTCGACAAGTACAACGCCAACGAACTGAAGCTGGCTGATCTGAACAAGCGCATGAAGGAGCAGCTCGCGAGCTTAGGCTTAGGCGAAGTGTTCGGCCTCGCGCGCCAGGTCGCCGGTGACAGCGCCACGCTCTTGCAACAGTCCATGACCACCGCCCAGATTGCCGCGAGCGGACCCGATGATCGCGTGACTGCTCTTCGCAGTTTGGCCGAGGCCGACGCCGTGCCGAGTGTCGGTTCCCTCAAGCGCCTATGGACGGAGTTGCTGCGCGAGATGACGCTGACCGGTCAGGTCGCAAGGTTCAAGGCCAAGGTCGGTCAACCCAATGGCGGTCAGACTGAACAGGAAGTGGTGCGGGTCGGTGCTTTCACCGCCAGTGCCGGTGCCGACTATCTGTCCTTCATTCCGGAATTGAAAACCTTCGTGCGTCTGTCGCGCCAGCCGCCGATCGAGTTGCGTGATCTCGCTGCCGCCTTGGCGAAGGCCGACAGCGGCCACGTCAAGGCGGCGGTCGATCCAGCGCGTGGCGCGCTGCTCGCGCTGTATGTCGAACGGCCGAATTGGCTGGAGCGCGTGCATCGTGGCGGTGAAGTGACCTATGTGATCATCGCGGTCGGCGCGTTAGGCGTGTTGTTGTGGGCGGTGCAGTTCTTGTATCTGGTGTTGGTGCGTTTCGGTGTGTGGTCGCAGCTGCGCAATCTCAACACGCTCCGCAAGACCAATCCGCTCGGTCGTGTGCTGCTGGCTTTCAAGGGCGATGCCGAGCGCATCGAGCAAGAGGCCGACATCGCCGAGCTGCGTATTTCCGAAGCGGTATTGCGCGAAGTGCCCAAGCTCGAACGCTTTCAACCCTTCCTGCGCCTGGCGGTGGCCGCTGGTCCGCTGCTGGGACTGATCGGCACCGTGATCGGCATGATAGTGACCTTCCAGGCCATCACCGAATCGGGCTCCAGCGATCCCAAGCTCATGGCCAATGGCATCGGTCAGGCCATGATCGCGACCGTCGCCGGTCTCGGCATCGCCATTCCGCTCTTGTTCGGCAACTCCATCCTCGCCACGCTCTCGCGCGGCGTGGTGCAGATCCTCGACGAACAGAGCACTGGTCTGTTGGCCGCGAGCCTGGAGCGCAAGCGCGGTGCTTGATAGCGGCAATGCCTTCGGCGTGCTGACCCAGATGGTCGCTGCCGTGCGTCATCTCATCGATGACGGCGGGCCCTTCGTCTTCTGGATCTTCGCCTGCGGTGTGGTGTTGTGGACCTTGGTGCTGGAACGCGGGTGGTTTTTCTTGCGCGTGCTGCCGCGTCTATCGCGCGACGCGCAACATGAGTGGCTAGCGCGCAGCGATCGCACTTCCTGGTGCGCGCGCCAGATACGCGTAGCGATGATCTCGCGCGTCAACGTTGCCATGACTACCGGCTTTCCGCTGTTGCAGGTGCTGGTGCCCTTGTCGCCGCTGCTCGGTTTGATCGGCACCGTGAGCGGCATGCTCGAAGTGTTCGATTCCATGGCGCTGCGCGGCAGTGCCGATGCACGCACCATGGCGAGCGGTGTCTCCCACGCCATGATCTGCACCATGACCGGCTTGACCATCAGCATCACTGGCCTCTATCCCGTGCATTATTTCCGCTCGCGTGCCCGTCG
>JAYWAC010000292.1:0-3421 GCA_043782755.1 Pseudomonadota bacterium
TATTCGGTGTCCCACACGCGCAGCTGTGAGAACACTTCGATGGCACGTTCGCGACGTCTGCCCGCGCCACAGCGGCGCGACATCCAATGCCGCTTCGACCACGAAACGAATCTCGCCGACATGGGCCTGCTCGCTAGCCTTGATGGCCGCTTCGATCGCTCGCAGGCTGTCGTCGGGGAAGGCGCGCTGGATCTGCGTGCGGGTCATGACCAGATGTCGACACAGGCGTTGGAAATTCATGCTCACCACCGCCCCGAAGCGCCACCGCCACCAAAGCTGCCACCGCCGCCGCTGAAGCCACCGCCACCGCCACCAAAACCGCCGCCGCCCATCATCCCGCCACCGAAACCACGCCCGCTCAAACCGCCCATGAGCGTAAACAGCGATGCGACGATGCCGACGAACACGCCCAGCATCATGGCACCGAGCAGAAACCACGCAATCAATGACACCACCCCACCGGTGACCACTGCGCCCGGCAAGCGCCCCAGCGTCGCGCGCGCGATTTCGCCGACGAACAGGGTCGCCATGAAGATGAGCGGAAAGTATTTTTGGATACCCGCGCCATCGCCCGCTGGTCGTGAGGCGGGCGCCGGCAGAGGCTCACCGTCCGCGACTTTCACCATCTGCTCGACGCCGGCCGCGATGCCACCATAGAAATCAGCCTGCTTGAAGCGCGGCACGATGATCTCGCTGATGATGCGTTTGCAGGTCGCATCGTTCAGCGCGCCCTCCAGACCGTAACCGACTTCGATGCGCAACGCGCGATCGTCCTTGGCGACCACGAGTATCGCCCCGTCATCTATTTTTTTGCGCCCTATTTTCCACTGCTCGGCGACGCGCAACGAATACTGCTCGATGGTTTCCGGCGCGGTGGTCGGCACGATGAGGACGACTAACTGGGTGCCCTTGCGTGTTTCAAAGGCCGCGAGACTCTGTTCGAGACTGGCCTGCTGCTGCGTGCTCAAGCTGGCGGTCTGGTCGGTAACGCGGCTGTGGAGTGCCGGCACCGGCACCTCCGCCGTCGCGGCGCTGAACCAGCCGAAGGCGAGCGTAATCAGCAGCGCGCGAATCAGTAGCATGATGCTTACTGCGCGTTGTCCGCTGGCGCTTTCGGCGCGGCGCTCGACGCAGGCGCGCTACCGAAATCGACGGTCGGCGGCTTCGCGATCGCCGCTTCGTTTTCGACCGTGAAATTCGGCTTGGTCTTAAAGCCGAAAGCCATCGCCATCAAGTTGCTCGGGAAGGAGCGCACGGTGACGTTGTAGTCCTGCACCGACTTGATATAGCGGTTTCGCGCCACCGCGATGCGGTTTTCCGTGCCTTCGAGCTGAGCCTGCAGATCGCGGAAGTTGGCGTCGGATTTCAGCTGCGGATAATTCTCCGACACCACCAGCAGGCGCGACAGCGCGCTGGAAAGCTCACCCTGCGCGGCCTGAAATTTCGCGAAAGCGGCCGGATCGTTGACCAGCTCTGGCGTCGCCTGAATGCTACCGACCCGTGCGCGGGCGTTGGTCACCCCCAGCAGGACATCCTTCTCCTGGGCGGCGAAACCTTTGACGGTATTGACCAGATTCGGAATCAGATCGGCGCGGCGCTGATATTGATTGACGACCTCGGACCAGCTCGACTTGGTCTGCTCATCGGTGCTTTGCAGCGTGTTGTAGCCGCAGCCACTGAGACTCAGCGATGCCAGCAGCAGCAGGGGCAACAGAAATTTACGCATGGGAGATCTCCACGGTTTGGGGCAATAGCACGAGGCTTCGGTAGAGGTGGGGGCATGGCTTGCCGTTTGCAATGGCGGCTGTGACGGCGAGTAAGCGACGCGCGCAACGGTCGTGCCCACGTCGTCAGAGGCCGTGGGCCGATAGGCCGGACTAGGGCGCCTAATCCAGGAAAGCCGCGTTGGCCGCCAGCTTGGCGCGCGTGCCTTCCGGGTCCAGTGCCGAAGCCTTGTCGAGATCGCCGATCTCCGCCGGCACGAACCAATGCAAACGGTTTGGTTCATCGTGATAAGAAGCCCACACCGCCTTCGCCACTTCCACCGGCGCAATCAAACGGAACATGCCGCTGCTTGCCGCCGTAGTACGCAAAGCATCGGGAATCAGGGGCGTATCGATCAAGCCCGGCAGGGTGTCGGCGACACGCACGCCATAACGTGCAAACTCCGTCGACAAGGACTCCGTCAGACCCTTCACCGCATGCTTAGTCGCGGAATACACCGCGATGCCGGGCATGCCGAAAGTGGCGGACGAAGACGAAGTCGAAAAACACAGCGAGTTGGGCGTTGCCTTCAAGAGCGGCGCGGCGAGATGAATGCCGTTCAACACGCCGATGAAGTTGACGTTGACCACCGCCATGATGTCCTCGAAGGATTGTTCGTCGAACAAGCCGCCCTTGCCGATGCCGGCGTTGTTGAACAACAGATCCATGCGTCCCGCCGTGGCGGTGGCGAACTCGGCTAGTGCGCGACGGTAGTCCTCGCGATCAGTCACATCCAGGCGTCGCACGATGCAGTTGTCGGCACCGAGCTCGGTCTGCAGGACTTTGAGTCCCGCTTCATTGACGTCGTACCCACCGACGAACCAGCCGCCGGCGGCGAACAGGCGCGCGGTTTCGAGGCCCATGCCGCTCGCCGCGCCAGTGATGAAAATAGCTTTTCGCGTGCCTGCTGTTGTCATGTTGATGCTCGTTCTTGCTGATGATTGCAGTATGGGATCAGGACTTGACGACGGGCTTATCGAAGTCACTGGCGTCGTGTCGTTCCGGCACACGCAGATCTTCCGGTCCCCAGGTCTTGTTCACGCGCTTGCCACGGGCCACCGCTGGACGCGCCTCGATTTCATTGGCCCAGCGCGTGACATTTTTATAGGACGTCACATCGAGGAATTCCTGTGCGCTGTAGAGATCACCCAGCACCAGCACGCCATACCAGGGATAGACCGCGATGTCAGCCAGCGTGTACTCATCGCCGCCGAGATAGCGACGCTCGGCGAGATTGCGGTCCAGCACATCGAGTTGGCGTTTCACTTCCATGGTGAAGCGATTGATGGCGTACTCAATCTTCTCCGGTGCATAGGCATAGAAATGCCCGAAGCCGCCGCCGAGATAGGGCGCACTGCCCATCTGCCAGAACAACCACGACAGACACTCGGCGCGTGCAGCGCTTTCTCTCGGCATGAAGGCGTCAAACTTCTCCGACAGATACATGAGGATGGCGGCGGACTCGAACACTCGCGTCGGCGTCGCGGTGCTCCTGTCGAGCAGGGCCGGAATTTTCGAATTGGGATTGATGGCGACGAAGCCGCTGCCGAATTGATCGCCCGTGCTGATATCGATCAGCCAGGCATCGTATTCCGCGCCCGTTCTGCCCAGCGCGAGCAGCTCTTCCAACATCACCGTGACCTTCACGCCATTGGGC
>JAYWAC010000293.1:0-3418 GCA_043782755.1 Pseudomonadota bacterium
CTCGGCACGGGCACGCGCGAAGTGTCGCGGGTACTCGATGAAATAGTTGATCGCCCAGGCAATAGTATTAGCGGTGGTGTCCTCGCCAGCCAGTAACAGGGTGCAGACATTGCCAAAGATATCGGCATCGGAGAATTCAATACCCTCGGCTTCCTTGGCGGCGATGATCGCCTCAAGGAAATTGGTCGGCGTCTGATAGAGCGATGGGTCTGCCTCCATGCGTCGCCGCACATCGGCAATCATGGCGTCGACCTGCATTCGAATATCGAGTAAGGCGCGGTCGAGGTCGCGATCCCTGGGCAGACGGAGATAGCGCCAGTAGGCAAACGGCGCATTGATGCGCCAGTTCAAAATCGGAAAGACCTTGTCGAGCTTCTGCTGGATAACTGGGCCATCGGTCTCGATGGTGTTGACGTCGATGCCGAAGGCAAGCTGGGTGGTGACATCGACCGTGAAGCGCATGAGCTCGCGACACAGATCAAGCACCGAGCCCTCGGCCGCCGCCCGCTCCCAGCGCGCCAGCAGGCGCGTGGTGATCACCCGCAGTTTGGGAAAGAAGGGCTTCAGGTGCGCGGTATTGAGCGCCATTGCAACCAGCTTGCGCTGTCGCCGCCAGTCATCGCCCTCGGATGAGAACAAGCCGTTAAAGCGCATCTCCGATACCGCATCGGCCAGACGTCGCGTACGACGAAACAAGTCGGGACGCTCGCGAAACATGCGCTTGATGGTATCGGCGTCGCTGGTCACCACGATTGAACGCGGGCCCATGCGGAAGCGATAGAGGTTGCCGTATTGATCCGCCCAGCGTTCAAGGCACTGATGAAAAACCTCGAGATCGATCTCATGCAGACTGCCGATCAATGGCAGACCACGCGGGCCGGGCATTGCCGACACCGCCCGTAATTCCGGTCGCACCGCCGCCATGATAAGCATCCTCCCCATGCCGTTCCGAAAACGGCGAAGTCCACGCCTGCGTAGCGAGTGTAATGCTACGTCAATTGGTCGATGTCCGGGGCGTCCGCGTATCGGCTCCGCGCGCCGTGCAGTACACAGTTCAGGTCAAGCCACCAAAACGCTCAAGAAACGCCAATCTCGGCGGCGGCAAGGGTCCCGCCGCATTTTCCAACGCACACTGGCAGTAAGCGCTGGCGGCCGTGTGCAAACGACGATAGAGCGAGGCGGTCAGATCGCGCGCCGCATGACCGGGCCACTGGCTCGGCAACAAGGCCGGCGGCAGTTCGGTGCTCTTCAACAGCACGCGGCGATATTCGTGGATGAGCAGCGTGCGCAGCACGAAGGCCGCGCGTGGTTCAAGCGCCGGCAGCGCTGCGAGCAAGGCATCAAACACCGCGAAGCGCGTGATGAATTGTTGAAAGCGGGCCGCCAGTTCGTCGAGCCGCCAACTGGTACGCACCAATTCGACCAGCGGCGCGTCGAGACCGGTGGTGGCACGCCACACCACGACTTGCGCTGCACAGCCCAACTCCCCCATGACTTCCTGCACGGTGGCTAGCGGTACCTGGGGATGGGCGAACAAGCCGCCGCCCACCAAACCAAAACCCAACCAGCCGAGACGACGGCGCAACTCGTCGCGTAAGCCCCCTTCCAGTCCGACCCCTGTCACCAGGGTCCAATGCCCGTCCCAGGCGGCGGCGATCGATGCATAGATACGTTCGGCGGCGCGCGCGTACTGCCGTTCACCGGACGCCGTGAAACAGTAATAGCTGCGTCGGCCGCTCAAGGATGGTGTCAACCAGCCCTCGCGACCCAGGCGGAAAATCGCGGTACGGGTCTGGCGCGCGTTCAGACCGAACTGCTGCATGACCGTGACCAGACCACCCAACCACACGCTGTTGCCTTGTGGCGCGATGCTGTCGCCGAAGATGGTTACCGCCAGCGAGCCGGCGCGCGGCGCTAGCGTGATGACGAGATCTTGCAGGGCCGATTGCAGCGGCGCTGACGCCTCGGCGGTGCGTGCCATGGTTCACGCCGCCTGATCGAAGTCGATCAACACCTCGTCGGACAGCGGATGGGCCTGACAACTCAACACATAGCCAGCCGCAATTTCGCTGTCTTCCAGCGCGTGACGCACGTCCATCTCGACTTCGCCCCTCATCACACGCGCCTTGCAGGTGCCGCAAGCGCCACCCTTGCAGGCAAAAGGCAGATCGACACCGGCATCAAGCGCGGCATCGAGAATGTTCTCACCATCGGGTGACAGTTCGAGCAAGGTCTCGCGACCATCGGCCTTGACCGTCACGCGACTGACCTTGCCGGCGAAACGCCGCGCGCGTTCATGGTGACGCGCGATCACCGCCTGCGCATCGGCGGCCGAAGCGCCGAACAGTTCGTAATGGATGCGCGCGTCATCGACGCCAGCGCCGCGCAGTCCGCGCGAGACCTCGGAGATCATGCCTTCCGGTCCACACAGGAAGAATTCATCGACGGCCAGCAAGTCGAGCAAGTTGCGGCACAGGGCCGCACCTTTGCGGTTGTCGATACGGCCATTCAGAATATCGACATCGCGGTTCTCGCGACTCAAGACATGGATCAACTGGAAGCGCGCCATATAGCGGTTCTTGAGTCGCTCCAGTTCGTCACGGAACATGATGCTGGCGACGCGCTGATTGCCATACAACAGCGTGACGTGACTGTGCGGTTCGCGCGACAGAATCGACTTCACTATCGACAGTATCGGCGTGATGCCGCTGCCAGCCGCGATGCACAGATAATTCTTGTCATTCTCAAGCTTGAGTTCGGAGTTGAAATGCCCTTCGGGCGGCATCACTTCCAGCACATCGCCGGCCTTGAGTTCGCCGTTGGCATAAGTCGAGAAGCGCCCGCCCTCGACATGCTTGATGGCGACGCGCAAAGCGGCATCGTCGACCCCGCTGCAGATCGAATAGGAACGACGCACTTCCTGGTCGGCAATAGTCTGGCGCAAGGTTAGGTACTGGCCCTGCTTAAAGACGAAGGACTCACGCAGCGACACCGGCACCTCGAAACGGACACACACCGCGTCGTCGGTTTCGCGTTGCACCTCGGTGACAGTCAGACGATGGAATCCGGCAGCAGCCATCACATCCTCACAGGCACTTGAAGTAATCGAAGGGCTCGAGACAGCTGCAGCAGCGATACAAGGCCTTGCAGGCGGTGGAACCGAATTCGCTCACCTTTTCGGTATTGCGTGACGCGCAGCGCGGACACATCACATGCTCGCCGAGCAGTGCGCGTTTATCGGTGGTGATGGAAGTCGGCGGCGCGATACCGACAGAACGCAGCTTGGCATGCGCCGCAATCGTTATCTGGTCGGTGCTCCAAGCCGGCGCGAGCTGCGTCTCTATCTGCACGTTGCAATGACCCGCCGCGTTAAGTACATGACGGATGTCAGCCTCAATGGCGTGCATGGCCGGACAAG
>JAYWAC010000294.1:0-23831 GCA_043782755.1 Pseudomonadota bacterium
GAATTGGTTTCGATGACCGAGCTGTCGAACTTGAAGTTGATACCAGTCAGGCTCAGCAGCAGATCCGGGCAGCCATTCACATCGACCTTGGTGCCTGAGGGTGTGTTGGGGCAACGGTCCAGACGATCGACGACGCCATCACCATCACTGTCGATGTCGGGTGCCATGACGGGTGCTGGAGCGATGGGCATCGCGGCGATGCGCGTGTCCTTGGTGGTGGTGGTGGCGGCTTCGGTGGTGGTGACCGGATCGCGTTCGTGACAGGCCAGTGCGCCGAGCAACGCGCCAACACCGACACCGGCGCCTATCGGGCCAGCAGCGACGCTGATGATGGCGGCCGTGCCACCACCGAGCACCCCACCGACAACGGTGCAGAAAGGATCGATGCCGTTAGTGGGCTTGCCGCCTTGCGATGCGCAGCCGGCGACCATCACCACCAGCACGGCGGCGAGCAGTACGCGTAAGAATTGAAACTTCATGATGTCTACCTCTTGGATACTGTCGCTCTAGCCGACACTCAATGTTGAATTGCCTGATGCTGGTCGCAGGGGACCGCAGTGATGCGCCATGCAACACAGGCCGCAGGGCGCAGGCCAGAAGTCATCGCCGGTTTATCAGGCGATGGCATCGTTGGCACGATCTGATTCTGGTCCTGGGCCCAAGACCTATCGGTGCGCTGGCATACATTGATCTGCGTGTGAGCAGCGACTCAGACATGAGACGGCAGGCCCGCCAGCAGGCCGGACAGTTCGTCGGCGTGCTTTTCTTCCACCAACAGGATCTCGCGTAACAACTGACCGGTGGTCGGATCGTCATCACCCAGGTAGCGAATCATTTCGCGATAGCTGTCAACGGCAATGCGTTCGGCGACAAGGTTTTCTCGAATCATTTCCACCAACGTGCCGGCGGCCACGTATTCGGCATGGCTGCGGGTGCTCAGACCATCGGGATCAAAATCCGGCTCGCCACCCAGTTGCACGATACGTTCCGCCAGTCTATCGGCATGGCCCTGTTCTTCGTTGGAATGGACCAGAAATTCATCGGCTGGATTCTTGGCCTGTATGCCGCGCGCCATGAAGTGATGGCGACGATAGCGCAGCACACAGACCATCTCGGTCGCCAAGGCTTCGTTCAGCATTTTCAGCACTGCGATGCGATCAGCGGCATAGCCGGCCGTGACAGCGCCTTCGTCTATATGAGCACGCGCCTGGGCGCGCAGCGTTTTGACGTCGGTGAGGGTGGGTTTTGTGGTCATGACTGTCTCCGTTGGAAGTTTGTATGTGGACTTGTGTTTAATGCACTGCTTCAAGGGCAACAGCTGCTTCGCCGTGGGCTGCGTCCTGCGCCACACCCACGGCATTGGCCAGCCGTGCCGTCACCGCGTTCCAATCAACCACAGACCACCAGTCACGCAGATAGTCGGCGCGCCGATTCTGGTGTTTGAGGTAGTAGGCGTGCTCCCACACATCGTTCACCAGCAGCGGGTGATAGCCATCGCTGAGCGGATTGTCGTGTTCGTTGGTGGTCATGATGTGCAAGCCGAGCTGCGGCGCAGGACCGGCCACCAGCCATACCCAGCCGGCGCCGAAATGTTTGGTGCCAGCCAGTTCGAACTGGCTCTTGAAGGCCTCGAAGCTGACAAAGTCGCGCGCAAGGGCGATGGCCAAAGCGCCTGTCGGTGTGCCACCACCGGTGGCGGACATGCTGGTCCACAACAGGCTGTGATTGAGATGGCCGCCGGCCTGATGACGTAGCTCGTTGCGGATCGCCAGCGGCACCTGACCGAGATTGCTCAACAACCACGCCGTTGTCTTATCGCGCAACACGTCGGGCGCCGTCGCCAAAACGGTGTTCAAGGCGTTGACGTAGGCGGCGTGGTGCATGTCGTGATGCAGCGTCATGGTGCGTGCATCGATAGTCGGTTCCAAAGCATCGATGGCATAGGGCAAGGGAGGGAGGTGATGAGCCATGTCGGGTGTCCTGTCTAGAAAGACGGCGATGTGCAAGCCGCGACTATGTTGTGTCGCTGCCATGAACTCTGTTCGTTCTGCCGCTTAGGTTGAGCGGGTGCGACGGGGGAGCGAATTCATTCGCACATTCGAGCCCGAATGAAATGGGTTGGTCAGATTTGTCGATGCGAATTCATTCGCACAGGAGATTCATCGCAGGCTCAGGAATGCTGCAGCCACACTCTTCTGTGCGTTGGCAGACGGAGAGCGTAACTCGACCCCCGTATACCGAACTGTCTGCACACGGTGATGCTTTGCGTGTCACCAGCGCCACGGCGCGGCCCCTACCTATGATCAATAGAAGACGATGACCCGTAACAGATCACCACGCGGCGTGGCGCAAGCCGCTGTTGCTCAATTCCATCGGTGGCGCGAGCGCTTCGGCGGCACTGTTGCGTACGATGAGCAATTGCCCCTGCGCGCCGAGTTGTTCAACGTCGAACAAATGGAACAGCACGGCCAGGTCCTCGCCCACGCGCATGTGTTGGACGGCGCGGGCACGCCCGGCCGACTGCTGGCGCGCCTCGCGGCCAATCAGCAAGTGTTGGGTGACACCTGCAAATTATTGATGGCCGCCGTCAAGGAACGCCTGCCCATTGCGCCAGCCGGTGAATGGCTGCTCGACAACTACTATCTGATGGAAGAGCAGATCCGCACCGCTCGGCAACATCTGCCCAAAGCCTATAGTCGCGAGCTGCCGAGCCTGGCTCAAGGGCCGTCGCGCGGTTTGCCGCGGGTCTACGATCTGGCGCTTGAGGCCATCTCCCATGGCGATGGTCGGGTCGATGCCGAATCCCTGCATCGTTTCGTCGCGGCCTATCAGACCATCACGCCGCTGACGCTCGGCGAGTTGTGGGCCATCCCCATCATGCTGCGTCTCGCGTTGATCGAAAACCTGCGCCGTGTCGCTGCCCGCATCACCGCCGCGCGCCTGCATTTGAACCAGGCCTACCAGTGGGCGACTCTGATGATGGACGTCGCCGAACGCGATCCCAAGAGCCTGATCCTGGTCATCGCCGACATGGCGCGCTCCGATCCGCCGATGGTCGGTGCTTTCGTCGCCGAACTCGCCCGTCACCTGCAGGGTCACGGCGCGGCGCTCGCGCTGGCTTTGAACTGGGTCGAGCAACGACTCGCCGAAGCGAGTCTGACCATTGAACGCATGGTGCAGTTGGAGAATCAGCAGCAGGCCGCCGACCAGGTCTCCATCAGTCGCAGCATCGGCAGCCTGCGTTTCCTCGGCGCGATGGACTGGCGCAGCTTTGTCGAAACTCGCAGTTTGGTTGAACAGATGCTGCGCTCGGAGCACCAGGGCCTGTACGCGGCCATGGATTTCGCCACACGCGATCGTTATCGCCATGTCATCGAGCGTCTGTCACGCGGCTCGCACTTAGATGAAACGACGGTTGCCGCGAGTGTCGTCGCACTGGCGCGTCGTGGTGAGGCCGATGCGCCCGACAGTCCCCATCGCGGCCATCTGGGTTTTTATCTCATCGACCAGGGTCGCGCGGCGCTGGAAACCATGATCGGGTTTCGTGCCACCACCATCACCCGCCTACGTCGCGCGCTGGCCAGCAAACCGCTGTGCCTCATGCTGGGCGCAGCCACCCTCATCACTGTGCTGCTGGCGATGGCGTTATTGATCCAAGCGCGACGCGGCGGCATACACGGCTGGCAGCTGGCCTGGCTCGCCGTCCCCGCATTGCTCGGCGCCAGTCAATTCGCCTCGGCCATGGTTAACTGGTTCGTCACCTTGATCGTCGCGCCACGCGTATTGCCGCGCATGGACTACAGCCGTGGCGTGCCGTGTGCGATGCGCACGCTGGTGGTGGTGCCGGCCCTGCTGGTCGATACGCCGCATATCGATACTTTGCTCGAGACTCTCGAGGTGCACTTTCTCGGCAACCAGGACGAGTGCCTGCATTTCGCCCTGCTCACGGATTTCGCTGACGCCGCCTGCGAAGTGTTGAGCGAGGATGAGCCACTGCTGCGTCGTGCACGTAACGGCATCGAAGCCTTGAATGACAAATATCGTAGTGCCGACGGCGAGCGCTTCTTCCTGCTCCATCGGCCCCGTCGCTGGAGCGTTGGCGAGGGCGTGTGGATGGGCTTTGAGCGCAAGCGTGGCAAGCTCGCGGATTTGAACACCCTGCTGCGTGGCGGCGATGGGCAATGCTTCGCGTTGGTGGTCGGCGATATCGTCGCCTTGTCGCCGCTACGCTATGTCATCACGCTCGACACCGACACGCAGTTACCCCGTGATGCGGCGCGCGCGATGGTGGGCACCCTGGCCCATCCCTTGAATCGTGCGCGCTACGATTGTCAGGCGCGCCGCGTCATCGGTGGCTACGGCATTCTGCAGCCGCGCATGGCCGCGACGCTCGCGACCGCCAATCGCTCGCGCTACGCGACACTGTGCAGTAATGAGCCGGGCATTGACCCTTATACGCGCGCGACCTCGGACGTCTATCAGGACTTGTTTGGTGAAGGCTCTTTCATCGGCAAGGGCATCTATGAGGTCGATGCCTTTGAAAGCGCTCTGGCTGGACGCCTGCCGGAGAATCGCATTCTGAGTCACGACCTGCTGGAAGGTTGTTATGCGCGCTCAGGCATGTTGAACGATGTCCATCTGTTTGAAGAATATCCCGCCAGTTACGCCGCCGACGTGCAGCGCCAGCAGCGCTGGATACGCGGCGATTGGCAGATTGCGCACTGGTGTCTGCCGTGGGTGCCGGGCGCGACGGGTCAGCGCGAGAATAATCCCTTATCGGCCCTGTCCCGTTGGAAGATAGCCGACAACCTGCGTCGTCATCTCGCCGTGGTTGCCATGCTGGTGTTGTTGATGGTGGGCTTGGCGGGATTGCCGGCGCCGGCCCTGTGGACCATCACGGTGCTCGGCATCGCGCTGCTGCCGCCGGCCTTGATGACCCTGCTCGATGTGAGCCGCAAAGCCATCGGCGTACCGCCTACTGCCCATCTGCTCACCACCGCGCACGCCGCCGCCAGTCGTTTCGCGCTCAGCGCTTTCTATCTCGCCTGTCTGCCCTATGAGGCGCTATTCACGCTGCAAGCCGTGCTGCGTACCACCTGGCGTGTGCTGGTGTCGCGTCGCGATCTGCTTGAATGGCAGGTCTCGGGCCAGCGCCTCATGGGCGAACCGCAAGGCCTGCCTGCCGCTTATCGGCGTATGTGGATTGCGCCGCTCGCCGGCGCGCTGGTATTGACCGTCACCAGCGCGCGATCGCCAGCTCTGTGGAGTGCGGCGCCGCTGGCGGGACTGTGGTTGCTGGCACCTTGTCTTGCATGGTACTTGAGTCGTCCGCAGACGCATGCGCGTCCGCAACTGGCCATTGAACAAACGCTTTTCCTGCGGCGTATCGCGCGCAAGACCTGGGCTTTCTTTGAACAGTGGGTCGGGCCCACTGATCATTGGTTGCCGCCGGACAATTACCAGGAAACACCCGGGCCGCTGCTCGCCCACCGCACTTCGCCGACCAACATCGGTTTAGGATTGCTTGCCAATCTCGCGGCCGCCGATTTCGCCTTCATCTCCGTCGGTCAGTTTCTCGAGCGCACCGCCAACAGCTTTGCCAGCATGTCGTTGCTGGCGCGTCATCAAGGCCATTTCTTCAACTGGTACGACACCCGCAGCTTGCAACCATTGCCGGCGCGTTATGTCTCGTCGGTCGACAGTGGCAATCTGGCCGGCCATCTGCTGACCTTGCGTGCGGCGCTGGTGGCCTTGCCTGAGCAAGCGCTGGTGTCGGCTCAGCTGTTACCGTCACTGCGCGATACGCTCGCGCTCGTCATCGAGGTCACAGCCGAAGAACAACGCGCACCATTGCTCCGACTGGCCGCTATTCTCGACGGCGCGACGACCAACGCAGCACCGCAGCTACACACTCTGTGGCAGGTGTTACAGCCGCTGGCCGTCGATGCCATGTCCTTGCATGACCGTGCTGCGCGCGACATCGAACCCGACAGCGACACGGACGACGCCGGCTATTGGTTGCAGGCCTTTGCCCGTCAATGCCGCGATCTGCGCGATGATCTGGTGTGGCTCATGCCGTGGTTATCGCTGTCACAAGCACCTGTCGGTTGTGACGCCTTTGTCGCCCGCGACGACCTACGCAGTTTGCGCGAACTCAGTCAGGCGGATACCGATCTGCGCGACGTCAATGCGCAGCTCGCTGCTGGCCTAGATGAAGTTGCGACCAATTGGCTGGCGCAATGGCGCAGCCTGCGACTCGCAGGCGCAGCGCGCGCGAGTGATCGAATCGCGCAGGCCGCCGAGATGGTGATCGCGGCCGGCGATTTCGCGACCATGGATTTTCAATTCCTCTATGACCAAGATCGCCATCTGCTCGCCATCGGCTACAACGTCGACGAGTTTCGGCGCGACGATAGCTACTACGACTTGTTGGCCTCGGAAGCGCGCTTGTGCAACTTCGTCGCCATTGCCCAAGGCCAGCTGCCTCAGGAGTCGTGGTTCGCCCTCGGCCGGCGCCTGACCACGGCCGGCGGCGCGCCGGTGCTGGCCTCGTGGAGCGGCTCAATGTTCGAGTATCTGATGCCCTTGCTGGTGATGCCGAACTACGCCGCGACCTTGCTCGATCAGACTTGTCACGCAGCGGTCGCACGCCAGATTGCCTATGGCCAACAGCGCGCGCTGCCCTGGGGTGTGTCGGAATCGGGCTATAACACCGTCGACGCCAGTCTCAACTATCAGTACCACGCTTTCGGCGTGCCGGGTTTGGGTTTGAAGCGTGGACTCGGTGACGACGCGGTGATCACGCCCTATGCGACGGTATTGGCCTTGATGATCGCGCCCAAGGCCGCCTGCGCCAATCTCGAACGTCTGGTGGCGGCGGGCTTGGAAGGTCGCTACGGTTTCTTCGAGGCTATCGACTACACGACTAGCCGTCTCAAGCGCGGCGAGAGTAGCGCCATCGTGCGTTCCTATATGGCCCATCACCAAGGTATGAGTCTGCTGGCGCTGGATTCGCTCCTCAACGACCAGCCGATGCAGCGCCGCTTCGCTTCCGATCCGCAATGCCAGGCGACCTTGCTGCTGTTGCAAGAGCGTGTGCCCAAGACGTCGGCCTTTCATCGTGGTTTGAGCCAGGATACCGACGGCATGATTTTCCCCGATGCGGCGAGTGGTCTCGCCCAGGTGCCTCTCGGGCCGCGCACGCCGACGCCGGAAGTGAATCTGCTGTCTAACGGGAATTACCACGTGGTGGTGACCAATGCCGGCGGCGGCTACAGTCGCTGGCACGATTTGGCGGTCACGCGCTGGCGCGAGGATAGCAGCTGCGATCACTGGGGCAGTTTCATTTATCTGCGCGATCTCACTCGACACGAACTGTGGTCGGTGACCTATCAGCCGACGCGACATGAGGCCACCAATTACGAAGCGGTGTTTTCCGAGGGACGCGCCGAGTTTCGGCGCCGCGATCACGAGATTGAAACCTACACCGAGATCGTCGTCTCGCCGGAAGACGATATCGAATTGCGCCGCGTGCGTGTGACCAACCGTTCGCGTGGGCGGCGCGTGCTGGAATTGACCAGCTATGCGGAAGTAGTACTGGCGACGCCGGCTGCGGACATGATGCAGCCGGCCTTCGGCAATCTGTTCGTTGAGACCGAGATCCTGTCGACCCGCCAGGCCATTCTGTGCACGCGCCGCCCGCGCTCGGTCGAAGAGCACAGCCCGTGGATGCTGCATTTGATGTCGGCCCATGGTGGCGAAATCGGCGCGGTGTCGTTTGAGACCGATCGCATGCGCTTCATCGGTCGTGGCCGCGATCTGGCCACGCCGCTCGCCATGCTGGATGCCGGCGCGCTGTCAGGTAGCGCCGGCTCAGTACTCGATCCTATCGTTGCGATTCGCGTGTGTATCACGCTTGAGGCCGAACAGACCGCCATCATCGACTGGGTGACCGGTGCGGCAGACAGTCGCGAGACTTGTCTGCAATTGGTCGACAAGTATCAAGATCGTCATATGGCCTCGCGGGTGTTTGAATTGGCGGCCACCCACAGCGGTGTGAGCTTGCGTCAGATCAATGCCAATGAGTCCGAGGTCGAAAACTACCGTCGACTGGCCGGTGCGGTGCTGTTCGCTCACGCCGCGATGCGCGCCGATCCTCATTTACTGGCGGAAAACCGCCGTGGTCAGTCGGGGCTGTGGGGCTATGCGATTTCCGGCGACCTGCCGATTGTCCTGCTGAAGATGGCCGACAGCGAACACATCGAACTGGCGCGACAAGTCATCCAATGCCATGCCTATTGGCGCTTGCGCGGCCTGGCGGTTGATCTGGTGATCTGGAATGAAGATCACGCCGGTTATCGACAACAGCTACAGGACCAGATCATGGGCCTCATCGTGCACGGCAGCGAGGCCAATGCCATCGATCGCTCGGGCGGCATCTTCGTGCGTTCCGGTGAACAGATCTCGCATGAGGATCGCATTCTGTTGCAGGCCGTCGCGCGAGTGGTCATCGCCGACGATCTCGGCAGCCTCGGCGATCAGCTTGCGCACCGTGGTCTCGCCGACAAACGCAGCGCCCAGCGCCGCACAAGCGACAGTCGCGCGCCACCTCTGGTGCCGACCCGTGCACATCGTCACGAGCCGCCGGCCGACGGTGACGAACTGCCCGCAGGGCTGTTGCTAGCCAATGAACTCGGCGGATTCAGCGCCGATGGCCGCGAATACGTCATTACCACGACCGCTGCGCAGACCACGCCCGCCCCCTGGGTCAACGTTATCGCCAATCCGCATTTCGGTTCGATTGTGACCGAATCAGGCATCGCCTATACCTGGAGCGAGAACGCGCACGAGTTCCGTCTCACGCCGTGGAGTAACGACAACGTCGCTGCCAGCAGTGGCGAGGCCTTCTATCTGCGCGATGAGGAGAGCGGACATTTCTGGTCGCCGACCCCGTTGCCGGCGCGCGGCGCGATGCCCTATCGCACTCGTCATGGCTTCGGCTACAGCGTGTTTGAGCACACCACGGGCGGCATTCATTCCGAACTGTGGGTGTATGTGTCGCTGGATGACGCGGTGAAGTTCTCGGTGTTGAAGCTGCGCAATGGTTCGGGACGCACGCGGCGTCTGTCGGCTACCGGGTATGTGGAGTGGGTGCTGGGCGATCTGCGGCCCAAGACCGCGATGCACGTGGTGACCGCCATCGATGCGGTGAGCGGTGCCTTGTTTGCGCGCAATGGTTACAACAGTGAGTTTGAAGGACGGGTAGCGTTCTTCGATGTCGATGATCTGGCCCGCTCTTTGAGCGGCGATCGCAGCGAATTCATCGGCCGTAACGGCTCGTTGACCGCGCCGGCAGCGATGCGGCGCACGCGACTGTCGGGGCGACTTGGCGCCGAACTCGACCCCTGCGGCGCCATCCAGGTGCCCTTCACGCTGGTCGATGGCGAAGAGCGCGAGATCATCTTTCGGCTCGGCGCCGCGCGCGACATCGACAAGGCCTGCGCGCTTGCGCAAGATCTGCGCGTGCCGGGCTCGGCGCGTGCCGCCTTGGAAAAAGTCAGACGTTATTGGCGCGACACGCTCGGCACACTCAAGGTCACGACACCCGATCCGACCCTCGACGTGCTGACCAATGGCTGGCTGCTGTATCAAGTCCAGGCCTGCCGTCTGTGGGCGCGCAGTGGTTATTACCAGTCGGGCGGTGCCTTCGGTTTTCGCGATCAATTGCAGGACGTGATGGCGCTGGTACATGCCGCGCCCACGCTGGTGCGCGAACATCTGCTGCGCAGCGCGGCGCGCCAGTTTCCCGAGGGCGATGTGCAGCACTGGTGGCATCCGCCGGCCGGTCGTGGTGTGCGCACGCGTTGCTCAGACGATTATCTGTGGCTGCCGCTCGCGACCTGTCGTTATGTCGAGGTCAGCGGTGATCGCGCGGTGCTCGACGAAGTCAGTTATTTTCTCGAGGGTCGTACACTCGGTCCTGACGAAGAATCCTATTACGACCTGCCCGGACAGACGCTCGAAACCGCGACACTCTATGAGCATTGTGTGCGCGCCATCAAGCATGGCCTGCGTTTCGGCGAACGCGGTCTGCCCTTGATGGGTTCGGGTGATTGGAATGATGGTATGAACCTGGTCGGCATACACGGCCGCGGTGAAAGCGTGTGGCTGGGTTTCTTTCTACACGAAGTGCTGGGTCATTTCGCCACCCTCGCGGACCTCAAGGACGATCACGTTTTCGCTGAGCGTTGTCGCCACCAGGCCGCGCTGCTGCGCGAGAATCTGGCCGCCCATGCCTGGGATGGTGACTGGTATCTGCGCGCCTGGTTCGACGACGGCACGCCGCTCGGCTCCCACACCAGTGACGAGTGCCGCATCGATTCGCTTGCGCAGAGTTGGTCGGTGTTGTCGAACGCCGGTTCGCGTGAGCGCGGCCGTGCGGCAATGGAAGCACTGGACCAACATCTGGTGCGTCGCGCTCTCGGTATTGTGCAACTGCTCGATCCGCCCTTCGATAAGTCCGCGATGAATCCGGGCTACATCAAAGGCTATGTGCCCGGTGTGCGCGAAAACGGCGGGCAGTACACCCATGCGGCGGTGTGGGCAGCGATGGCTTTCGCCGCGCTGGGTGACAGCGCGCGGGCCTGGGAATTGACGGCCATGATCAATCCCATCAATCACACCCGCACACCGGCGGCGCTGGCGATCTACAAGACTGAGCCCTATGTGCTGGCGGCCGATGTCTATGGCGTCGCGCCCCATAGCGGGCGGGGCGGGTGGAGTTGGTATACCGGTTCGGCGAGTTGGCTCTATCGCTTGATGGTGGAATCGCTGTTGGGCTTTCAAGTCAACGACGGTCGTCTGCATTTGAAGCCCTGTCTGCCAGCGGCGTGGCCCGCTTACACACTTGACTATCGTTATCGTGATACGCCCCACCACATCGAGGTGCGACAGTTACCCGCGCCAGCTGATGCCATGACGACGACCATGATCTTCACGATGGACGGCGTGGTGCAGCACGACGAGAGTGTGATGCTGGCCGACGACGGCGCCACGCATCGCATCGAGATAAGCATTCAGCGCGAGGCGGTGACACCCGATCTCGCGGCATGAAATAGCGCGAAATGTCGGCACTGCAAGACGCAGCCATAGAACCACGAAAACTACCGGAATAGACGCGGCTGATTATTCGACTACGTGTCGCGACGCACCGACGCTAGCTCTGCCTGACGTTATCGTTCGCCCATCGAGATTGCCCCCACCATTGCGTCGACACCCGCTACCGCGTCGTCCCATCCTGCTCGCTCTCATTCGCGCACATTGCGACCGAGGGACGTTGCCGTGGCCAATCCTCAAAAGTTTTTCATCGTCGCGGCTCGGCCGTGGACTTCAGTTGCCTTGCGTAAGCCCCGACGCCAGGAACCTCCAAACATTCACGCGGGACGGAGTTAAGAGCATGACGAAATCACTATTCGCAATTTCCCTGGTGGCAATGGGCCACATTGCCGTCGCCACGGCCGATGGCATGCCGCCCTATACCTTGGATCCCGGTCCCCATGCCGGCAACTACGAAGCGACCCTGACCGGCACTGGTCAGTCTAATAACGATTTCGATCATTCGAATTTCGGCGTCACCGGTTCGCTCGGTTACTACTACACCAAAAACTGGTTGTTCAGCCTGAAGCAGGGCTTGCAGGCCAATGACAATGGCGACCACACGCTGATCAATTCGCGCACTATCTTCCAGGCCGCTTATCAGTGGGATATGGCGAAGTGGCAGCCTTATCTGGGCTTGAATATCGGCGGCGTCTACGGCGCGGGCATTCATGATGAAGCCTTGGTCGGGCCGGAAATCGGCGTCAAGTACTTCGTCAACGAAAGCACCTTCTTGTTCGGCAACATCGCCTATGAAGTGCCAATAGACGAGTGCTGCAACAACGGCAACATCCCCTATTCGGTGGGTGTCGGTTTCGATTTCTAGGACAGACAGAACGTCGAGCTGCCTTTGGTCCGGCCGCGCGCAGCGCGCGGCCGGCGACTCGCCTTTCAGGAGCTAGCCCCATGACTTATCTCACACACTCTGGCACGGCTCTGGCCGCCGCCATCTTGCTGGCGATACATACGCCACCGTCGTCGGCTGCCACCGATGTGCCAGCCGCCAGCACGCATATCTTTGAACAGTCGTTGGCGAGCGATTATCAGGCCCTGTCGACGGCCGAAAGCGCGCAAGGTGATGAACGCGATGCCGCAACTTATGCCGCGAGGGCGGCAGCGGCGAGCGCCGGGCAACCGACAGCTCCCGATGAAGTAGCGTTGCGTCGCGCGTTTCTGAAGGATCACTATGTCGATGAATTGAGCACTGCCCATGACCGCTTGCTCAGCGCACTGGCCAAGACCGCACGCAACGATGCGCCGGCCGCCGCCGCGCGTGCCCAGACCTCCTACGATTGCTGGTTGGAACAGGCCGCCGAGGATTTGCAGCCGGAAGATATTGCCGCTTGCAGACAATCTTTCATGACCGCGATGACGACGGTCGAGTCCAGCACTCAGCCGCTGGCCGATGTTCCTTCGCCACCGCCACCGCCACCGCCACCGCCACCGCCAGCGCCGCCTGTCGCGGTGGTCGCGGCCACCATACCGGACAGCTATCGCGTGTTCTTCCCGTTTGATAGCGCCGAGATCACGCCCGAGGCCACGACGGTACTCGAGCAGATCAAATCGGACTTAAGTGGCACACCCATGCATCGTATGACGGTTATCGGTCACACCAGTTCGATAGGCACCGAGAGCTATAACCAAGCCTTGTCGCAGCGGCGCGCCGACGCAGTGAAGGCGGCGTTGCTGGCCATGGCCATCAACGTCGAGCGCATTACGACCGAAGCGCGCGGCGAGCATGATCAGCTGGTACAGACTGCCGATGGTGTACGTGAACCGCGTAACCGTCAGGTGTTCGTGGTCGTTTCACCGTAATGATCTGAGTGTGCTTCTTGCTTGGAATCGCAAGCGAACCGACGAGACACCGCTGCCTTTGGGCAGCGGTGTCTTGTTCGGGTGGGAACAGCACTGCACCCCGCATAAATATCTCGCCATTAAGCGCTCCGTCGCACCGACCCCGTCATGCTCCCCCGCCATGCTTGTTGCTGCGCCGACGGCAATGAACTCACCGACCGCGACGCCGTTTTTAAATCATCAGAGTCGAGGAATTCAGCATGAACAAAGATCAGATCAAAGGGCACGTCAAGGAAGTGGAAGGCAAGGTCAAGGAAGTGGCCGGCAAGCTCGTTGGCAACGAGAAACTGAAAGCCGAAGGCCAGGTGGAGAAGGCCGTTGGCAAGGCCCAGAGCGCCTATGGCGATCTGAAGGACGCTGTCGACAAGAAGCGCTAGAGCTGTGGCGGCGTCGTGCCGGTGTCCGTCGGGACGCGGCGCGGCGACGGTGTCCGGCACCCACGCCGACCTGGACAGGTGCCGCTGCGTTTACATCTGACTTCATGCCACAGGCAGAGGAAATCTTCATGAACAAATTATTCACCAGCGCCGTGCTGCTCGCGACCTTGAGTCTCGGTCTCGCGGCCTGTGACAAGCCGACCGTCAATGTGGGCGCGCCCGCCGTTGCAGTGCCTGGTCCGGCCGGACCGACAGGGGCGACCGGTGATAAAGGTGAGACGGGCAAGACCGGCGACAGCACGACTATTGTCGTGACCCCGGCGACACCCGCCAAGGACTGAATATATCGCTCACCGTCACAGTGCGACGGCGATTCTGAACCCCGGCTCTCGGTGCACGCTCGAGTGCCCATCGCACACGGAGATCCCGATGACCAAACCACGCGTTCCCAACACCAAGGCGAAAGCCTTCGGACCGCCGCCGAAGGCCGGCGCCACCAAGCCCACGCCTTCGTCACAACGGCCACAGAAGCAGCAAGACCCGCCGCTGTCACCTGACGGTACACGGCGTGTGCCCGCCGATGAGGCGATGACCGAACCGCGCGTGCCATTCATTAGACGGCACGTGGACGAGCCGCCCACCGAAGCGGCCAAGGGTGACGACGACGTCATGAGTCAGTCGCAGTCGGTGTCTTCACCGCTAGGTTCCTATTCCTGAGCAGAAGGTTCCCTGAGACTTTGGTGTCAGGCCCATCCATAAAACCATCGAGCAATACCATGAACACGCATTTTAAAAAATTGATTCTGAGTTCGAGCATCGCACTGGCGCTGGCCAGTGGTGCCGCGTTCAGCGCCGCACCGCCGGTTTCCCAGGACGTTGTCGACGCCCGCCAGGAAACCCAGATCTGGACCACCTATGCCTTGAATCCCTACCTGCGCGCCAATGACCTCAAGGTCTCGGTGCACAAGGGTACGGCGACCCTGCGCGGCAGCGTCGAGGAAGGCATCAACAAGGAACTCGCCGAGGAAATCGCACTTGGTGTGCCCGGCGTCAAGGACGTCGAGAACCAGATCAAGGTCGCCGGCGACTATGTGGCTCCGGACAAATCCATGTCACGCAGCTATGGCGAAACCATCGACGACAGCACCATCACGGCAGTGATCAAATCCAAGCTGGCGTGGAGCAAGTACACCAGTAGCTTAACGACCAAGGTCGTCACCAAGGCGGGTCGTGTGCTGTTGACCGGCAGCGCGGACAGCGCCGAAAGTAAAGAGTTGGCCGGACGCCTGGCGCAGAACTCCCGTGGTGTGACGGCGGTCGATAATCGCCTGGTGGTGGATGGTGCGAAGGCCACGCTCGCCGACGATGCGGAACACTCCATGAAGTCTGCCGGCCATGATGTCGCCGATGCCTGGATCACGACCAAGGTGAAATCGACTTTCATGTATTCGAACAATGTCGACGGCGACGATATCGCGGTCAGCACCAGTGCCGGTATCGTGACGCTAACCGGTAAGCTCGGCAGTGGTGTGGAGCGATCGCTCGCCATTGAACTGGCGAAGAACGTGCGCGGTGTCAAGAGTGTGAGTGCCGCAGGCCTTGTCATCTGAACGTGCGCCCAGGACTGTGCAGAGTACCCGCCGTTGCGGCGTTCTCTGCATCTGGCGCGGGCGGGTAAAAGGGTAGTCGTTCAAGCGCGACTCGTCATCACCACCAGGAGGGATAGCCTCCATGAGGAAACGTCCTATGAAAATCATGACCATCACTATCGTTCTGCTTAGCGTATGCGCCGTGCAGGTCTCACCCTGTCGCGCCGCCGATGTCGTGCAGGGTTCGCAGCTGTCGGCGACCACCACGGTCGAAGACGTCGTCGACTCGGCGGAGCGCATGTCGGGACGCATAAGCAATCATGGCCAGCAACGCATCGACAATGTGCAATTGCTCGTGAGCTATGCCTGGCTATGGAACGATGATCGTCGCAGTGATGATGCGTCACCCGGTTGGGCTGAGTTTCACACCTTGCCAATAGCGCTGGCTGCGGGCGAGACCGCCTCGTTTTCCTTTGCGCATGAACACAGCCGGCCGGCCCGCGATGATGGGCAGCTGCTCACCACGGTCAAGGTGGTCGGCTTGACGGAATGGAAAAGCCCGTAGTCCATTGCGGTAGCAAAAAATAGCCGGTCAATATGGCGAGGAATGGGGGCATTCCGGGGATGCCAACAGACCGGCGAACGTAAATCAGTTCAAAACGCTGCTAAGGGAAAGTGAGCGACGCTCGGCCGCGCTTCAGCTCTCGAGGCGATAACCTATCTTGAGCGTGACCTGCCAGACCACCACTTCGCCTTTCTTAAGCTCGCCGCGCGTTTCAATCACTTCAAACCATTCCATATGCTTGATCTTTTCCGCCGCCTGGGCGACGGCTGCGCGCACCGCCTGATCCGAACTCTCGGTCGAGCTGCCGGTGAGTTCCAGCATTTGGTAGATGTGATCGTTCATGTGTTCATCCTGTGTTGGTCGTGATGCCGGTAAGCGAGTCCGCCTGAAATCGATCTCATAGTGCCGTGCTGGCTGATTTTGAGACTGACTTTAGTCTCCATGCGTCCGCCGATCGTCGTCTGTACGCAGCCGTACCCATCGATAGGACGACCGACATCCAATGATGCCGGTCGTCGTGCACGCTCGCGAAGCCTGCGCTATGACTTGCCGAACTGCAGCTTGGCGCTGCTCACGCAGTTGTCCTTGGTTTGTCCGGCAAGTACGCCACATTTCTCGACGGCGACGTCGTATTCTGCGGAAGACTTTTCTTGTTTCGCGTCGGCACGCGCTTCCGACTGCTTGTCCGCAGCATCGATGCGTGTGTCGGCGGTCACGCGATCAACCTTGGCATCAGCCTTGCTCGTCACGAATGCCGCCTTAGCTTCGGTCTGGCAGACATCCTTGCCGTTGCCGGCGAGGTCGTCGCATTTTTCCATCGACACGGCGTAGTTGGCGTCGGCGCGCGCGAGACGTGATGCCTCACGATTTTTCGGCGTGTTTTCGTAGGCTGCTTTGGCGTCCGCCTCGCTCACACTGCGCAGTGACTTGGCTTGCACTACACAGATATCCTTGGTATTGCCGCTCAAGGAGGAACAGGCGGCTTGGTCGATTTTATATTTCGCCTCGGCGTCGGCCTTGACCATCGAATAACTCTCTTTTGAGATCGGTGGGGCAGTGGCAGAGGGCATCGTGCTTTCTGCTCTAGCGAGCGAAGCCAAGCCCAGACCGGCGATAGCGAGTATAGAAAGGGTGATTTTGCTCATGGGTTTTCCTTGATGATATTTGTCAGTGGCAAGCTGCAGGGCCGCATGTCTTCGCTGATGTCGGAGTCGCCGTTGGGCGAATCGCAGCCATGCTGCGAGCGTGACGGTCGAGCTGCGCGTTATCGCGCGCAAATGCTTGGAGGCTTTAAGGCTACGCGGCGGATAGAAGGGCATCTGTACGATGGCGTACCTTCTTGCGCGGCGTGGGCGATTGCGTAATTTCGCAAGACCAAAGGCAAGGGTGCGGGTGGGCGCTTGTCGTCTGGATGCGCGCAAGCGCGCCTTCCGTCGGCTGGAGTACAGACCTTGGGCAATAGCAGCGCTATCTTTCGCCAAGCATGAGAGATGTCCCCACTGCATTGATGATCCGCGCTATTGCGACCACCGTTCGATCGGTATCTATCGGTAAGGCCACGATGGCGACACCACCACCGCGCATTCTCGCTACTGTTTCGATGACGCAAGCAGCCAGCGGACGAACTTAAGCCATGCCGTTCGCGCTGTGGTCCTTGTTGGCGGGTCTATTGTTGATCAGCATGGCCTTATCCGGCACCGCGATGCGACGCCTGCCGGTCACCGCCGCAATGTTCTATCTGGCCGCTGGCTATGCCTTGGGGCCATCTGTTGGCGCTTATCTTGCCCCTGATCCTTTGCTCTATTCAGTCTTGCTGGAACGCATCGCTGAAATCGCGATGCTGATTTCCCTGTTCGCCGTGGGGCTCAAGCTCGGACTTCCGTTTGGTGATCGTGGCTGGCGCTTGCCGACGCGCCTCGCCATCGTATCGATGACAATCACGGTCGCCTTGATTACGGGCTTCGCGATGGCCTTGCTGCATCTTTCACTTGGGGCCGCCGTGTTGCTCGGCGCTATCCTCGCGCCGACCGACCCGGTATTGGCCTCCGACGTGCAAGTGGCGGCGATCGACGATCGCGATCGTTTGCGCTTCAGTCTGACCGGCGAAGGGGGCTTGAACGATGGCGCGGCGTTTCCGTTTGTGATGTTGGGGCTGGGCTTGCTCGGGCTGCATGAGCTTGGAGACCACGCGTGGCGCTGGCTGCTGGGCGACGTGGTGTGGGCAACCGCAGGCGGGCTCGCCATCGGTGGTCTGCTTGGCACGATCATCGGCCGACTGGTGGTCTATCTGCGTAGTCGACACCAGGAATCCGTTGGCCGCGACGAGTTCCTCGCACTGGGTTTGATTGCGCTGACCTATGGTCTGGCGGTGCTGTGTCAGACGGCCGGTTTCCTCGCGGTATTCGCCGCCGGTCTCGCCTTGCAGCGCGTGAAGGAACGTCCTGTAACGGAGGCGAGCAATCTCGCGCCGGAGGCGGGCCTGCAGAGTGCCGCGGCCCACGCGGCGCTCGCCACCGATGGACGCCATGCGAGCGCTTACATGACGCAGGAGGTACAGGGCTTCAATGAGCAATTGGAGCGCCTCGCCGAAGTGGTGGTGGTGTTGCTGGTCGGCGCGATGCTCGCCTATGTACATTTGCCGCCGCATGCGGGTTACTTCGTTGCGTTGTTGTTCCTCGTGGTGCGGCCGGTGTCGGTGGGCCTCGGATTGATCGGCGCACGGGTCTCACGCGACCAGCGTCTGCTCATGTCGTGGTTCGGCATTCGCGGCATCGGGTCTATCTACTATCTGATGTACGCGATCAATCAGGGCCTGTCGCGCCAGCTGGCTGATCAGATCATCGCGCTCACCGTGAGTGTGGTCGCGGTGTCGATAGTCGTGCACGGCATTTCCGTGACGCCACTCATGGCGCTCTATGCACGGAGAGGATTCGGGCGCAGGACAGGCGTTTAGTCTGGTCTTGACAATCAAGGCCCTGCAATCAAGTCGTCAGGATGTGAGTTGTGCACGCATGGTGAGCAATTCCTGATCGCGCTCGGCGGTGGCCAGTGGATAGTGCATATCAAGCGCCTTGAGCGCATCGACGACGATGCGCGAGACGATCAAGCGGGCAGTTTTCTTGTCATCAGCGGGGACCACATACCACGGCGAATGCAATGTGCTGGTGGCGGTCAAGGCCTCTTCATAGGCATGCTGATAATCCTTCCAGAACTTGCGTTCCTCGAGGTCCGCCAGACTCACCTTCCAATTTTTCTGCGGGTTGTCGATGCGATCGAGCAGCCGCTTGCGCTGCTCGTCCGCCGAGATGTGCAGAAAAAATTTGATAATGTGGGTGCCGTTAACGGACAGATGTCGTTCGAGATTGGCGATAGACCGGCAACGGTCACGCCATATGCCGGTGCGCTGGTGACTGGGCGTCGGCAGGCCTTCGCCCACTAGGATGGCCGGATGTACGCGCGCGATCAGAACCTCTTCGTAGTACGAGCGATTGAAGATGCCGATGCGTCCGCGTTCGGGAAGATCGCGGCTGGTGCGCCACAGAAAATCGTGCTGCAGCTCGGTCGCGCTCGGGTGTTTGAAGCTGAATACCTGGCAGCCCTGCGGATTGACACCGGACATCACATGTTTGATGGCGCCGTCCTTGCCGGCGGCGTCCAGGGCTTGAAATATCAGCAACACAGCGTAGCGATTCGAGGCGTACAGCAATTGCTGCAATCGACTCAGGTGTGCGACGTGTTCGCGCAGCATTTTTCGGTAGTGCTTTTTGGACTCGTAGACGGGCGCGATACGGGTTGCATGCCGACGCAGGTCGAGAGGAACCTTGTCGGACACCAGGAATTCTTTCGCTTCGATAGACATGGGTTTGCCCTGACGGAGCCGCCGCAGCTCCTGCATGTCTGGCCTAATATGCGTGAAACTGGCGTTGTTCTCAGTGCGTCAAGGCGCTTAAGGTGAGGCGTGGTTCGGCGACCGGCGCCGGCCGTTCAGTCCGCCGATTTCAAGGCGAACTGACACCTAATAATGCGTGGTCACTGGCCAGGAAGTCTCTTGCCGCCACGGCCGAGCGTTCGCATCCGGATAGCGATATCAAGACCCGGAATTTCAACAATACCCCGGGAGAATTACCCGTGGCGCTGACGCTGGCGGCCTGGTTGAGACTGGTGCATTTATCGACAAGACGATTCTCGAACTCAGCGAGGTCGCGGCGCTCAGCATCAACCACGGACGGGTCTTCCATCTGCGCCGTGATCAGTTGATCCATTACCGCGTTCTGCAGACGAAATATGGTTTCGCCCCGCGTATGTGCGGCAACTGGGCGGGCTGTCGCGCCCGCATGGGAGGACGGCGTTGATCGACTGTCATGGCAACCAATCAGCGCTGCCAGCATGAGCAGGCTGACCATCGAGCGCGAGACGACACGTGAGTTCATGGCCGTTCCTTAAAGAGTGCCCCGTGCTTGCGTAACGGTTGCCGGGCATCGACAGCATGGTCGATGTCGGCGCGATACTCGGTGCGACGCAACGCATTTGACGCAGCTCCGAGTGGCAAGCAACGTTCGCCTCAAACGCTTGGCTGAGCGTCATGGTCGCGACATGGAAGCGGAAATTCGGCACATCCTGCGCAACGCTACCAAGGAATTCGCGTTCGAGGATCTGTGGGTCGAGGATCTGGAAGGATGCACCCGGTCTCAAGCGAGCGGGCGGGTAGCCCTGAACACGGTATGGCGCGCGCCCTTGCCGACTGCCCCGCGCGCGCGCACCGTCACGCTTGTGGCACTGAAGCCCGCACCGCGCAGAAGTCGCTCGAAGCGCGGGCTCCTGAAGGCTGACCACAACACCATGACTCCCTCGTCACGAAGCGCAGCATACAAAATGGCTAAGCCGTTGGGCGTATAGAGTCTGTTGTTGGCCGCCACCGTGAATGCCTCAGGCCCGTTGTCGATATCCAAGACAATGCCGTCATAGGCTTGGGCGACCGCCGCGAGATGCGCGAGCACGTCTTGCACGATGACTTCAACGCGGGGATCATCCAGTGGCTGCTTGGCATAGGCGGCCAGCGGACCGCGATTCCAGTCGACGACTGGCGCCAGTAACTCAAGGACGTCGACTTGCGCCGTAGGGCCGAGTTCATCAAGCACCGCGCGCAAGGTGAAGCCCATGCCGAGGCCGCCGACCAGCACCCGCGAAAAATTGCCGCTTGCCCGGTCGGAAAAAGCGAGCTTGGCCATCGCCTCTTCGGAACCGCTGACGCGGCTGGACATCAATATCTCACCGCGCACGCGTACGACGTGATGTCCCTCTTCAAGCGTTAAGGTCAGAGACTCCTGATCCGGCGTTAGCGATTCAGCGACGAGGGTGCGATGCGCCATGCACGATTCTTAACGCAACTTAATCCGTAGCGCCTGAGTCGGGTTCGTAATGGCGCGTCGTCAACGACGGGTGATCGCCAGGCAGCGCGGCAGCGTCTCGCCCAGCCTGACGAAGCTGCGCTTCTTCCCGTGCGTCGTCGATCGCCGCCAAGGTGCCGACGACGTCGGCGGCGCGGGAGTCTTCGATAAATATACCCGTCAGCACGCTGTCGGAGGCAAGTTCTCCGCGTTCAAAGTGGGCCCACATTTCTTCGCCGAATCGCGTGTCCAACAGTTCAGGTGCAAAACGCCCCAGGGTGGCAGTAATGTTGTTCACGTCGCGCAATAGCATCGCGCGCGCGTTGTTGTTGCCAGAGGCACTGACTACTTGTGGGAGGTCAATAATCACCGGTCCCTCCGTGCCAACCAGCACGTTGTATTCGGAGAGGTCGCCATGCACCAGCCCGGCGCACAGCATGGCCACGATCTGGCTGATCAGAAACTGGTGGAAGTCACGCGCTTGTTGTGGCGAATGCTCAAGCTCGCCAAGATCGGGTGCAATCTCACCGTTGTGATCGACAATCAACTCCATCAGCAGCACGCCACTGAAAAAACCATAGGTCTCGGGAACCCTGACACCCGCACGTGCCAGATGCACGAGCGCATCGACTTCGGCGCTCTTCCAGGCCGTTTCTTGGACCTTGCGCCCGAAGCGGCTACTTCGCCCCATGGCCCGCGCCTGCCGGCTGCTACGAACGCCACGGCCTTCCTGATACTGGGCTCGTTGTTGAAAACTACGCTGGCGCAGATCCTTATAGACCTTCGCGCAACGAAGCTTGCCACCGGCACGGACGATATAAATCGAAGCCTCCTTGCCGCTTCGTAACGGACGTATGACTTCATCGATGACGCCATCATCGATCAGAGGTTGGAGGCTGGCAGGTATTTTCATCTACGAGCAGTATAAGGCTGTGGAGCCTCAAGTGCGGTGCAAGTCGTGACTAGCGCTGCGCAGTTCACGGTTAATCAGCGTCGTCGGCAAGGATTGTGGTGCACGATGACGACGCTAACCCGCAGCGCCGCTCATCGGTGCGTTGAGAGTCCGCTGTCGGAGAAATTGGAAACTTAGTCATGCCACACCGATAGGGATGTGCTGAAGAGATAGCTGCTGCCGGCAGTTGGGTACTCAATGGCGGCAGTCTCACCAACACCGACACGCTGATCGGCGAGCAGTCCCAAGCCAGCGGTGAAGCCGTGCTCAGCAAGGGCGCCACGCTGGAATCGACGCACGCCCTCCGCGTCGGTCTGCGCGGCTAAGCGCTGCTGTCGATCCTCGAGGGTGGCGCACTCCTTACCGGCAGTCTTACCCATCTGCCCAATGGCTCCTATCCGCTCAATGCCACGGTCGGTTCGCCACTGGGCGGCCGTGCGATCGTGAGCGGCACCGGCAGTCTGTGGTCGATCGATGGCGATAGCCGGGTACGCGCCGCAGTACGCCCTCATCGGCGAACTCGCGTTCAGCGACGGAACGCTCGATTTAAATGGTGTGCTCACTACCGCCGCCTTCGACACCCTTGAGGTCGCACGCGCCGGGCGCGGCACGGTGTACGTGAATGGGGCCGAGTTGACGGTGGGTGAGCTGCTGATGGGCACGGAGGCGAGCGGGCTCGCGGAACTCGATGTGCAAGGGCGGCAGGGCGCGGTTATCACGACCCATCTCGCCATCATCGGCGGCGCATCGACAGGCGATCTCGGTGCCACATTGCCGTTCGCCGGCGCGACCCTGCAGGTCACCCAGGGCGGTAATTTCAAGGCACCACTAGCGGTCATCGGTCGCGAGGTCGGTGGCACGGGCTTCCTCGCGGTCAGCGATGAATCATCGCAGCTCACTATCGACAGCAATCTCTACGTCGGCGATCACGGCACCGGCGCGCTGATGGTGACGGACCACGGGGCTGCGCCTGCCTTCAACTTGCTCGCTGTGGCCACAGCAGCGATGCGCAAGGCAGCACCATTCGATAACGGCGCGCAACTCCTTATCCATCGCCTCACCGTGGGCGGCGCTGGCGCGGGCCACTTCGTGCTCGACGGTGAGGGCGGGCTCGCCCATATCGACGAACTCATGATCGGCGCCAGCGCGGGCGGTGACGGCACGGTGGAGATCAACTTGCCGCTCGCGACCAGGGGTCGAGGGGTCAGAGTCGCTTATTCTAAAGACTACGTGCTAGCGATAGTGACTTCACTGCCATATCAGCGACTCTGACCCCTTGATCGGCACGTTGATCGGGTCAAGCGCTGAATATTTCCATGCACCTCGGATGGCGCGCTCAGGTCGAAAATATTACTGTGCCGCTATCGATTCGTTGGAGAAGGAGGAGCGATGGCACTGGACGAGGATTACATTCAAAGAGCGGCGGATCGCACCATGATCCAAGATTTGCTGGGGCGTTATGCGTTCGCAATTGATTATCAAACCAATGACCCAAACGCGTGGGCGTCCCTATTCACTGACGATGGTCGATTCGAGATCCCGGCGATGCGCGTTGTTGTCAAAGGTCGAACCGCATTGCGTGATTTCGCCGCCGGTCTACACCGAACGATTCCTGGCCTGCATCATGTGATGACCAATTTTGTGGTGGACGTGACAGGCGATACGGCGAGCGGAAAGTGCGAGCTCAACGAGTTTCTATTGCGACCCGAAGCCATCTACAACAATCTGATGGGATGGTACGAGGACGACTACGTCCGTGAAAACGGCAGTTGGATGTTTCGCGTCAGAAAAGTGTTCGTGTCCCGCGATTCCAGTCGAGTTACAACCAGCGGAGCAATAGGTGATTATTTCCGAGACTATTTGGCATTCTGCCGCCACTACCGCAGTGACCGCTGAGGCGGTTGATTGTCCGTTCTCCAAGTGTGTCGACGGGCGCTGGAAGTGTGCCTAAAT
>JAYWAC010000295.1:0-23816 GCA_043782755.1 Pseudomonadota bacterium
CACATAATGGAGCGCGTGACCGTTCACGATCAGCCAATGACTTTCCAGACGACTGGCATGGGCACTGACGCTGTACGAGGCCAGCAGCAACAGCGTCAGGACCGCTTTTAGCATCGAATGCACACTCCGAGGCGATGTTGTCGTCTGCGTCAGAAGTCTCTTGCCCATCGGTGGGCAGATCCAGGAATCTTTCCGCAATTTGTGTCCAGGCACGTCAGGCCATCGAAACAAGGTTCAGGCTAGGATGCCGTTAGGCAACGGGCGGCAGTGGTCCCGTTCTTGTCAATTCTCGACACTCTTACCCTAGGCTGGAGATTCATCATGACCGAAGCCGTCGTCTTGTGCAGCATCGACAGCCGCAGTGTTGCCACCGTGACCCTGAACCGCCCTGCGGTCAACAACGCCTATAACGCCGATTTGGTGCAAGGCTTGCTCGACACCTTCGCCGCGCTGGCCGCCGACCCGCAGGTGCGCGTGGTGGTGATACGCGGCAATGGCCTGCATTTCCAGGCCGGCGCGGATCTGAAATGGCTGCAAGAGGTCGGGCGTTTGGACGCCGCCGCTAATCACGCCGCATCGACCGCCACCGCTGCGGCCATGCGCGGTCTGAACGAGATGCGCAAGCCAACCGTGGCGCTGGTGCACGGATTCTGCGTGGGCGGCGGCACTGGCATCGTCGCTTCCTGTGACATCGTCATCGCCGAGCGCGGCGCAAGCTTTGCGATCAGCGAGGCGCGCTGGGGCATGGCGGCGACCATCATTTTTCCGCAACTGGTGGCGGCGATGGGCATACGCAATGTGCGGCGTTATGCGCTGTCCGGCGAGCGCTTCGATGCACGACGGGCCGAGGTGCTGGGCCTCGTACACGAGGTCTGTCAGCCCGGACAGCTCGACGCCAGTGCCGCGCCTATCATCGACGCTTTGCTGAAGATTGCGCCCGATGCGCAAGCCTTGAGCAAGTTGTCGGCCTTGCGTTGCGCTGATGCCTTGATCGATGACGAACTATTCGCGCGCCTGGTCGATGAACACGCCACCAAGCGACGCAGCGCGGAAGCCGCCGAGGGCTTGGCGAGTTTTGCTGAGAAGCGCGAAGCCGCCTGGTATCGCGCCTGAATATCTGAGCAGCAATAAGCTCATGATCGGTCTTACTGGGCTACGCTTGCTGTTTCCTGACCTCGTTATTGTGACTGGCCTCGTGAATATTCCCCGCCTCGACAGTTGCGTCGCGCGCGACGGCGATGGCACATTGCGCTGACAATTCGCTGATGGCTCGCGTGCCTGCAGGCGACATGGATTTCTGAACTCAAGAGTCCGCACAGACGTCACTGCGGCAGTCATGGCGGGCGCCGAAGTTCTCGACGAGGATAGACAAGCATGGCTAAGCGTATCGTTCTCTGCCTGGATGGCACATGGAATGAAGAAGGACAGACCGATCACGGCGTCGAGATCGAAACCAATGTCCTCAAGCTCTACAAGGCGCTGGTCAATTCCAGCGATCAGATCGACCGATATTTTGCCGGGGTGGGCACACGACCCTTTGAGAAAGTGAGCGGCGGGGCGTTTGGCTGGGGTTTGTTCAATCAGATCAAGGACGCTTATCGCGCGCTGATTCGAGTCTACGACCCAGGTGATCAACTCTTCATCTTCGGCTTTTCGCGCGGCGCCTATTCAGCACGCAGCCTAGCCGGCATGATTCTGCGCTGTGGCGTGCTGCGCAAGGATGTCGATCAGAAGCATCTCGCCATCGAGCCACACCTCAACGATCTGTTGACCACCACCCAGGATCCCAATCTGCTACCCGACGCGACCGACAAAGTCTTCGCACTCTATAAGCACGGCTACGATGTCAGGAATCGTCCCGACATCGAATTGTTCAAGCAGCGCAATTGCCACGATGCGAGTATTCATTTCATCGGCGTGTGGGATACGGTCGGTGCGCTGGGACTGCCCGACAAGCTGGTCATACCGGCGCTGCGCGCCATCGACGATACGCTGCGCGAGGAGTGGTTCGGCTTTCTCGACACGGAATTGAATCCGCGTATCGAGGCCGCTTGTCATGCACTCGCCATCGACGAACGGCGCGAACCTTTCCTACCGACCCTGTGGACTGATCAACGGGGTGGGCCGCCGCGTATCAATGTGCCCAACAGCAAGATCAAGCAGGTGTGGTTCGTCGGTGCCCATGCCAATGTCGGTGGCGGCTATGTCGATACCGGCCTGTCCGATATTTCATTGGCCTGGATGGCGCGCGCCGCGCAACAACAGGGCCTGAGCGTCGACGCCGGGCTCTATCAGCGCGCGACACCGGACCCTACCGCCGCGCGCCGCGATTCGCTGGGCGAATTCCTGCATCCCGACGGCGCGCAGAAACACAAGCTGCTGGCCTTGAGTTCGCTGGTCTCTCGGCTCGGCACCGCGCTTGAGAACATTGCGCGATCACAGATCGAAGTCGAACGTCCCGTCGCCAGCGGTTCTGTCATCCACTACTCGGTTGACGAACGCCTCAAGGCTCCCAGTACGCATGAGCCTGGCGGTTCCGGCAGCTATCAACCGCCGACCACGCTCAAGCTCGATCCGGCGGGCGTGCGACAGGTTGACCCCGCGCGCTATACCATCGAAGGACCATGATCGAACGGGCACGCGGCGCCGTGCCTGCCAGCAAGCCGCGGGAGGGAGTATGTGCATCAAACGCAGCGTTGGCTTGAGTGGTCGCAACGATTTGATGGACGTGACCATCGTGCAGATCCTACTGAACCTGAATCTGCCGCGCTTCAAGGATCCCAAGCCTGCCGCGCTCAAGGCCGATGGCCGCATCGGGCCAGGTACGCTTAAAGTACTGGCGCGTTTTGAAACCGAAATCATGACGCTGCCGAGTTCGGACCAGATGGTGGTGCCGGATGATGCGACCATCAAGGCCTTGCTCGCCGGGCTGCCGCAAGGGCCGAGCAAGGACAAGTTGGCGGTGGTGATGCCGCAGGCGCAAGCCAAGCGCATCGAACTCTATTTCGAACCGCTGGTGGCGGGCATGAAGAAATATGGCATCACCAGTCCCTTACGCATCGCCCACTTCATCGCCCAGCTTGCCCATGAATCGGGCGCGTTTCGTTATGCCGAGGAACTGGCTGATGGCAGCGCCTATGAAGGACGTTCCGATCTCGGCAATAACCAGCCGGGCGATGGGCCGCGTTACAAAGGGCGTGGACTGATTCAACTCACCGGCCGCGCCAACTATGCGGCCTATAGCAAAGCCTCTGGTGTCGATTACCTCGCCAAGCCGCAATTGGTCGCGAGCGATCCCTTTGCCGCAGTCGACGTGGCCTGCTGGTTCTGGCAGACGCGCGATTTGAACACGCTCGCCGATGCCGACGATGTACGCGGCATCACCCGTCGCATCAATGGCGGCTTCAATGGCATCGACGATCGCATCGATTATCTGGTGCGCGGCAAGGCGGTGTTAGGCTTGGTCTGAATCCGGTGCAGGCTTGCGTGCCTCGCGCGGCGTCTGGCCATGCCAGCGACGAAAGGCGCGACTGAACGCCGCCTGGCTGTCATAGCCGAGCAGATTGGCGACCTGACCGAAGCTCAAGTCGCTGCGTTGCACGTGCCGCCAGGCGAGATCGGCGCGCACTTCATCCATGAGTTCGCGATAACTGCTGCCAGCATCGCCGAGGCGTCGCTGCAAGGTACGCGGCGCCATCCCTAGGGCCGAACTCATCGCTTCCATGCCACGATGGTCGTCGTGGCGTAGCAGGGTGCCGAGCAGGGCCTTGACCTGCGCCACCACCGCGCGGCCAGGACTCGCGGCCTGACGCAACAGACTGCGATGCACGCGCGAACGCACCGCGCCCGCACCCATCGCACTGTGCAGGGTTTCCTGATCGATGAGCAGCGCGTCGCGGTCCTGGCCAAAGCGCACGCCGGGCCCGAAGAACTCCACATAGGGGCGCGGGTCGACCGGCACTTCGCGCAACGCCACGCGTTGCGGTCGCCACGCGCGTCGGCCGAGGTTCTCGGCCACGAACAGACAGATGCAGCCTAAGGTGAGATGAATGATCTGGCGTTCACCCCAGCGACCGATGGGCAGGAAGTCGTAGCGCAGCCAGGTGTCCCCCTTGTCCCGGGCTTTGTCCATGTGCAGGCTGCCGGCGTCGGTGTAGATGCCGTAGAGATCGACGAAATCGCGCAGCGCTACACCGACGGTGTCGGCGGCGCGCATGATCATCCAACCCTGACCCAGGATGCCGAGCGGCAGCCGGCGTGCGTGTTGCAGCGCGAAGGCCGGCGCATCACAGGCGCGTGCCGCGAGTTCGAGGAAGTCGACTACCGCCGCTGCGCGTACGAACAGATCCGGTTCGTCAAAGGCGCGCGGGCTGAGGTCGGCGGCGACGGCCAGGGCGTTAGCGTCCTGGCCTTGTTCCGTCACCAGCTCGCGCGCGCCAACCAGCGCTCCAGAAATGATGACGGCGCCATGCATAGGCAGACGGTGGCGTTAAATGGACAAACATTGGCGCGTCATGCACAAAGCCTAGGCGAGGCTCTCCCATAATCAAGGGTGGCAAGACACGCATAAGCGTGCGCCGGTCACTTAAAGGGGAGAACACATGAGCCAATACGATACCGTCATCAGGAACGGCACCATCATTGATGGCACCGGGTTGCCACGTTTCAAAGGCGACATCGCCATCCGCAACGGCCGCATCGCCAAGATGGGGCGCGTCAAGGCCAGCGAGGCCAAGGAAGTCATTGACGCTACCGGCCTCATCGTCGCGCCGGGCTTCGTCGACTTGCACACCCATTACGATGCCCAGGTGCACTGGGATCCTTACTGCACCATTTCCGGTTGGCATGGCGTGACGTCGGTTGCCATCGGCAACTGTGGTTTCGGCTTCGCGCCGGCGCGCCCTGAAGTGCGCGAACGTCTGTTACAGATGATGACCCGCACCGAACAGATTCCTTATAACTCGATGGTCGAAGGCATGGGCCTGGATTGGGATTGGGAAACGCTGCCGCAGTGGATGGATCATCTGGACCGGCTGCCGAAGGGCGTCAACCTGTTGAGCTATGTGCCCTTGAACCCGGTGCTGGTGCACGTCATGGGCCTCGAAGGCGCCAAGGCTGGTCGCATGCCGAGTGCCGACGAGATGGGCGAGATCAAGCGCATCGTGCACGAGGCAATGGACGCCGGCATGATGGGCTGGAGTTGTCAGCGCTTGGGCAAGAATTCTCTGCAGGCCGATTACGACGGCACGCCGATGCCGACTGACATGATGCCCGACGAAACCGTACTTGCGCTGGCCGATGTACTGGCCGAGCGCGGCGAAGGTTTCATCGAGATGATCAACTCCACCACCGGCGAAGCACTCAAGAACAGCGATCCGAAAGACAGCAAGTTCGTCGAAGAGGTGGCGCGGCGCTCGGGCCGTCCGGTGTTGTTCAACGCGATCATCGCGATGGATGCGCCGGGCTATGAAAACGCCCATCTAGCTACCTTGAAATGGCTCGATGACTGCTTTGCGCGGGGCCTGCGCGTCTATGGCCAGGCGGTGACGGTGCGTGCGGCCTATCAGTTCACGCTCGAACACTGGAACCTCTACGATTCCAGTCCGGCCTGGAATGAGCTTACCCAGGGCAGCAATGAGGAACGCATCGCGAAGATGAAGGATGCCGGCATGCGGCAGCGCCTGATCGCGGATGAGGAGATCCTGATCACTACCGGTGTCGGAGGCCCTATCCAAGGTTTGATCGTGCAGGAAGTGCCCGGCCATCCGGAGCTCGCCCACTATGTCGGACGGACCCTCGGTGAGATCGGCGCGGCGGAAGGCAAACATCACATCGATGCGATGCTCGACATCGGTATCGCCGGCGATCTGAAGGTGCTGTTCCGCACCAACGAATTGTCGAGCACCGATCACAAGAAGGTCGGCGAGTTGGTGCGCAACCAGCACGTCTTGCCCGGCATTTCCGATGGCGGCGCGCACACCAAGTTCTTCACCGGCGGTTCCTTTACCACCGACATGATCACCTGGCTGGTACGTGAGACCGGTGAGCTGACCCTGGAGCAGGCGCATTATCGCCTGAGCTATCTACCGGCCCAGGCAGCGGGCTTTCTCGATCGAGGTTTCCTGCGCGAAGGCGCACCGGCCGACATCGTGGTTTATGACTTCGAGAACCTCAAGCGCGTGCCGGAGGTGGATTACGAAGTGGCCTATGATTTCCCGGCCAACGAGTGGCGTCGCATCCAGCGTGCCGAAGGCTATCGCTGGATCCTGGTGAACGGTGTAGTGACTTTCAAGGACGGCGTCTGCACCAATGCCACGCCGGGGCAGTTGTTACGCTTGAACCGTTGGGCGGCCGGCATGGTTGCCGAGCCCTTGGCGAGCGCCGGCTAGACCAGCGACACGGTGACGCGCGGCTACTCAGCCGCGCGTCGCTGCATTGAGACTGTCCAGATCGTCGATGGCGGTGGCGATGCGTTCGATCATCGCTGTCGATACCGCCTCGGGCTGCATGGCCGGCAGCCAGCGTGAGTGACAGAGGGTGATGGTCCACATCCATAAAGCGTGCAGCATCTGCGCGCGGTAGTGCGCCCAGGCCGAGTCGGTATCGATGTAGACGCCGGCGGTATTACTCAGAATTTCGAGATAACGCGCCAGCAGCGCGCGCTCCCAGGCACGCCGGTCTTCGATGGTCAGTGCAGCCGACAAGGCATAGGCCACATCGCGCGACCAATGGCCCTGCGCCACGCACTGCCAGTCGAACAGTCCCATCGCGCCCTTGCCATGACGATACCAGTTACCGATGTGCACATCGGAATGCAGCAGACCGCGCGGGCCCTGGCGATGAATGGCGCTGGCGGCGACGGTCGCGGGCCAGATTTCGTGCAGGCGCTTCATGAGACGAGCTGGCACGCGGCTGGCGATGCGCTGCATGGCCAGTCGGGTGTAGTGCTCGGTGCCCATCTTGCGCGCGCCGATCTCGAACCAGTCGGCAAAATTCGCCAGCCAGCGCCACTCGTTATCCAGCCGTGCGTCGTGATAGGCATGGGCATGCAGTTGCGCGAGCAGATCGACCATGCTCTCCGCCATGTCGCGTGTGACGTACGCGTCGGCATCGCAGAAACGCGCGCCACGGGTGGTGGCGATGTCCTCTAGCACATTGATGCCGGCCAGCGTGTTGCGGTCGAAGGCGGTGTGATAGCCCGCGGGTGATTCTATGGACAGTTGTGGACGTATGTCGCGATAGAAGCGCCCTTCGGCGCGCGCTGTACCATTGTAGCCACCGATCATGCGCGTCAACACATTGGGCAGCGTCTTGGTGAAGACCGCCATTGGCAGACGCGCGACATGACCGGCGTCGTTATAGCGCAGCATGAAGCGGTGTCGCTGATGGGTGCCGGCTGACGAACCCATGGTTTCGAAACCGAGCACCTGCGCGCCCGGATGGCCGGCGCACATCACTGCTGTCCACCATGCCGGCGTGAGCACCGCGACGGAACTCGGCACGTCTTCGGCGCGCGTTGCCAATTGCGGATGCACGCGTTCGCGCAATACCTGCACGGCAATGCGCAGAGCGGTCCACGCGACGGAGTCTTGTGAGTCGGCCATCGTGCTTTAGCCGAGCGCGCCGGTGGTCAGCGAGGCTTGGTGTTGGGCGGCGAGATCGAGAAAGTCGGTGGCGACATAAGTCCAGTCCGCCTCGGCAATCATCTCGGCTGCGTAGGAATAATCGACGCCTTCCTCTAGCACCCACGGTCGTATCGCGCCACCGAATTCGCGTGGGCGTGTGACGAAGGCGGTCTGCATACCATGGCCTGCGGCGAAATGCAGGTCGAACTGATGGGCGGCGACCATGCAGGTCTGTTCCGGCGCGAGGTTCAAGGCCCGCGCTGCCTGCAGATAGACATCCGGGTGCGGCTTGTATTGACGCGCGAGTGAGGAGCCGACGAGCACATCCCAGGGCAGTTCAGCATGGCGCGCGAGCGCCGCCATATCGTCGAAATTGCCGTTCGAGAGCGGCGCGATGAAGGCCAGGCGTTTCAAGGCCAGAAGGCCCGGCACCGCATCGGGCCAAGCGTCCAGGCGCCGCCAGGTCGCGGTTATCTCGTCGAGTTCGGTGTCGCGCAGCGCGTGTGGAAAATGACGCGCCACCAGCGCGGCGAGATCCTGTCGTTGCAAGGCCACCAGCGGCCGGAACGCATGGCCTTCGGCTACGTGTCGTGTCACGGAGTGCATATAAGCATTGCGCCAGGCGATGGCCAGTGTCGCGGTATCGCGTTCCACACCCTGACGTGCCGCGAGCGTATCGAGGGCGCGTTTGAAAGGCTGAAAGAAATCGCAGACCGTGCCATAGGTGTCGAAGAAGAAGGCGCGGATCGGCATTGTGCCGCGAGGTGGGGAACGGTTGGGGCCGGGTTGGTAGGGAAAGCGGGATGCGGATGCGGTCATGGTCGGTAGATCATGCCACGCGGGAAGGCCTGATTCGCCTGTCTTGACCATCACGTCGTGCCGCGCTGATTTCAAGCGCGCGCTACCAGCACTTTCAAACTGGGCTTCAAGGCGAAACGCTTACGCATGATACGCAGCCCATGGTGGGCGAGCAGGCGGCCTAGCGTTTTGCGATTGAAGTAGTAGAGATGTTCGGAAGGCTTCAATTCGTTCCACAGTGAGAGCGTGCGCGGTACGCGCCAGTGGCCGATGTCCGGCGTGCCGATGTCGATCACACCGCCGGGCGCGAGGATGCGCGCGAGCTCGGCGACGAAACGATTCAGATCGGGCACATGTTCGATGATGTCGTAGGCGGAGATCACGTCGAACTGCGCAGCAGGGTAGTGCTGGTCTTCCAGCACACCACAGGCCAGGCGTGAGAGGCCGAGGGTGTCGCGCCCATAGGCGATGCCGTCGGCTTCGATGTCGACACCAAAGGCTTCAAAGCCGGCCTCGGTCGCGGCCTTGACCACGAAGCCCGCCGAGCAGCCGACGTCCAGCCAGCGACCGCTCTCGCGGCCGATGCGTGCCACGCGTTTACGCGCGCGGATAATCTTGGCTTCGGCCTTGCGCGTGTAACTGGCGCTGTAGGCGGCGTCGTAATGATCGCGAATGATGGCGAAAGGCGGGCGCGGATTGATAAGGGTCAGGCTGCAGTCGACGCAACGTACGAAGGGTTCGTCGGCCTTGTCGAACAGATGGCGGAAAGTCGTGCCCGCGCAGATCGGACAGGCGATGAGTTCCCAGTCATGGCGTGCCGCCATCTCGCTCATCGCGTCATACACCGACAGCCCATCGTGCGCCGCGCGCGCGTCATTGCACCGCGACGGCGGGTGCCGTGACAATGGCTGTGCGGCGCATGGACCGCGATGGGGTAGACATGAGCAAGCATTTCAAGCCGAGCGGGGTCGTCACCGTGACCACCGACTTCGGCCATCGTGGACCGTTCGTCGGCACCATGAAGGGCGTGATCGTGAGTCGCTTTCCGGCGGCTCGCATCCTCGATCTCACCCATGAAGCCTATGTGCATTGGCCAGCCGAAGCCGGTTTTTGGATAGCGCGATCCTACCATTACTTCCCGCTCGGCACGGTGCATCTGGCGGTGGTCGATCCGGGTGTCGGTACCGATCGCAGCGTGCTGCTCGCGGTCGGCGACGGACACGCCTTCCTCGCGCCCGATAATGGCTTGCTGGCGGAAGTCATCGAGAAGTCGGGCGCGACGGTCTATCACGTGCGCGAGCAGGTCATCGAGGCCCACGCACTGCGCGACATCAGCGCGACCTTTCATGGTCGTGACGTGTTCGCACCGCTCGCCGCGTGTCTCGCCGCCGGTGAGTTGGACGTGCAAACCATGGGCGCGCAAACCCGCGACTATGTGCCGTCGATCATCGAACCGGCCGAGAGACGCGGCAATCAACTGACCGGCGTGGTCATCACCACCGATCATTTCGGCAATCTGATTTCGAATATTGAACGCGCCGATGTTGAGGTTTTTCGTCAGCCCATGATCCAGGCGGGCGGTCACGACATTCCCTTGCGGCGTACCTATGGTGATGTCGCGCCGGGGTCGCTGCTGGCTTTGATCAATTCCTTTAACGTGTTGGAGATTGCGTGCGCCGAGCAGAACGCGGCGGCAAGCCTGGGGCTAGGGCGGGGCGCGCCGATCAAGGTGGTGGAGCGCGGCTGAGATGCTGTGCTCTGGGGGAATGTGCGAATTCATTCGCACATTCAATGCAACCATCGGCCTGCGCGAGCAACGCTGATTTCCCCGTCCAGCCGGTCTGAGTCCGGCGGCGGGCACAGGTCGTGGCGCCAGCGGCCGATACAACAACTCTACGCGAGCGGCACCGTGCATACTGGCTGGTACGCCAGACCGACACATGCCGGCGCTGCGCGACACCACCATCTTCCGGGGAAGTCATGAACGCATCCGATCTTTTCGTCAAAGCCCTCGAACAAGAAGGCGTCAAATATATCTTCGGCATCCCCGGCGAAGAGAATCTGGCCTTTCTCGACGCGTTGTCGCGTTCGACGCAGATTCGCCTGATTCTCACCCGCCACGAACAGGCGGCGGGGTTCATGGCGGCGACCTATGGGCGGCTGACCGGCCATGCCGGCGTGTGTCTCGCCACGCTCGGACCGGGCGCGACCAACTTCGTCACGGCGGCGGCTTACGCCCAACTCGGCGGCATGCCGATGATGATGATCACCGGCCAGAAGCCGATCAAATCGTCCAAGCAGGGGCGCTTCCAGATCATCGACGTGGTCGACATGATGCGGCCGATCACCAAGTACACCCACCAGATCGCCTCGGCCGACAACATCGCCTCGCGGGTGCGAGAGTCCTTCCGCCTCGCCGAAGAAGAGAAGCCGGGCGCGGTGCATCTGGAATTCCCCGAGGACATCGCTGAGGAAGAGACCGACATGCTGCCGATCCCGCGCAGCATGGTGCGGCGCGCGGTGCCGGAAGACAAAGCCATCCGCGCGGCGGTTCAGCGACTCGAGCAGGCACGTACACCGGTGTTGATCGTCGGCGCGGGTGCCAATCGCAAGCTCACTTCGCGCATGCTGCTGCAGTTCATCGAACACACCGGCATGCCCTTCGTCACCACCCAGCTCGGCAAGGGTGTGATCGACGAGCGTCATCCGCAATTCGTCGGCAACGCCGCGCTCTCGGCCGGTGACTTCGTGCATCGTGCGATTGAAAGCGCCGATGTGATCGTGAACGTCGGTCATGACGTGATTGAGAAGCCACCGTTCTTCATGCGCGCCGGCGGGCCCGAGGTCATCCACGTCAATTTTCGTTCGGCGGAAGTCGACCCGGTGTATTTCCCGCAGATCGAAGTGGTGGGCGATATCGCCAACGCCATCTGGCAGATCAAGCAGTGTATCGTGCCGCAGAGTCATTGGGATTTCACTCGCATCGATACCATGCGTCGCGCAGCGGAAGCCCATCTGCTGGAAGGCGCCGATGACGCACGCTTTCCCATCTATCCCCAGCGGCTGGTCGCGGAAGTACGCAAAGCCATGCCGTCCGACGGCATCATCGCGCTCGACAACGGCGTGTACAAAATCTGGTTCGCGCGCAACTACAAAGCCCATGTGCCGAATTCGGTCTTGCTCGACAACGCGCTCGCCACCATGGGCGCCGGTCTGCCATCGGCCATGGCTGCGCGAGTCGTGCATCCCGAGCGCAAGATCATGGCCATTTGTGGCGACGGCGGTTTCATGATGAACAGTCAGGAACTTGAAACCGCAGTGCGTTTGAAGATGCATCTGGTGGTGGTCATTCTGCGCGACGACGCCTACGGCATGATTCGCTGGAAGCAGGCCAATATGGGCTTTGCGGATTGGGGACTGACTTATGGCAATCCCGATTTCGTGCGCTATGTCGAGAGCTATGGCGGACACGGACATCGCGTCGGCAGCGCGGCTGAACTTGGGCCGCTACTCGCCGAGTGTCTGGCCGGCGAAGGCGTGCATCTGATCGACTGCCCGATAGACTATAGCGAGAACGATCAGATTCTGAATCGCGATCTGAAACGTCTCAGCGCCGAGATCTGAAGTCGCTTTAGAGTTTGCGCAGATCGATGAAGCTGCCACTGGGCAGTGCGGCGAGTGTCGCTTCAACCGCATCGATACGCGCCGCGACCGTATCAGCGTTGGGCATGTCCGCGCTGCCGTGGGCGGCATGCAGACGCCGTATCGATGGAAAGCGCTTAGCATCCACTACACGCAGGGCGGCCTGCATGTCGGTATCGACCAGGCCCGGTGCCAGCGCCAACAACTGGGTGCCAGGGAGTTCGTGGGCATAGAGTTGGGCCAGCATGTTGAGCGTGGCTTTTGACAAGGCATAGGCGCCCCAACCGTGATGGCCGACTAGTCCTGCCCCCGAGGAGATCAAGACGATGCGCGCCGGCGGCGTGGTGCGCGTCGCCAGCCAGTCAATGATGATCTTGTTGGCCCATACGTTAATAGTCATCACGGCTGCGATGTCGGCGAGCGACGTGTCGCGCAGATCGGCGATGCGGCCGAGCACGCCGGCGTTAAGGTAGACCTCACTAAGGGCGATGTCGTGTGGTACGAGCTGAGTGAGGGCCGAGCCGATGGTATCCAGACTGGCCAGATCGCAGGGCGTCTGATGCAAGGCCTCGTCGTTCGTGTTCAGGGTGCCGCGACTCAATCCGTACACGCCATCGCCGCGCGCTAATGCCCGTCGCGCGAGCGCCGCGCCGAGGCCGCGGCTGTGGCCGGTGATAAGGATGTTCATGGTCAAAACCCAGAGCAGTGTCGAACTCGAATTGTAGATGCGAATTCATGTGCATTTTCATTTTGTGCTGTGGTTAAGCGCCCTTATTTGCCCTGTGGGTCAAACTGAAGTCTGACCCACTATGCCTATAGCGCCGTGCGACAAGAGGCAGGGAATCATGGCGTAAATCGGTTTTAATGGACCCTTGAATTCGCACCGACCAGGGGCCTCCATGCATCTCGACCAGCTCAACGAATCCCAGCTCCGCTTACGACGCGGACAGAAATGGTCGCTCTATCCGGCCGATGTGCTGCCGGCCTGGGTGGCGGATATGGATTTCGAAGTGGCCGAGCCGATACGTGCGGCCCTCGCCGAGCGTGTCGCCAATAACGATCTCGGTTATCCGCTCGCGCCGGCGCGTACCGATCTGCCCGCTTTGTTCGCGGCGCGGGTCGCGGCGCGCTTCGATTGGCAAATCGACCCGGCCGAGGTGGTGGTCTTGAGCGATGTAGTGCAAGGCCTCTATGTCGGTCTTGAAACCTTGAGCGCGCCGGGTGACGGGGTCTTGATCCAGACCCCCATCTATCCGCCCTTTCTGCATGCGGCAGCCGAGATCGGCAGGCGTGCGGTGTTGTGTCCGCTGGTGGCGGGTGCGACGCGCTATGAAATCGACTTCGAGGCACTGGCAGCGGCGGTCGATGCCGGCACGCGGGTCTTGATGTTATGCAATCCGCACAACCCCAGTGGCCGCGCCTATGGTCGCAGCGAACTCGAAGCGCTCGCGCTGCTGGCTTGTCGTCACGACCTCACAGTGATTTCCGACGAGATCCATGCCGAGTTGATGTTGAATGGCGAACGCCATATTCCCATCGCTGCACTGTCGCCGGAGATCGCCGCGCGCACCGTCACTTTGATGTCGGCCAGCAAGGCTTTCAACATCGCCGGATTGTGCATGGCCTTCGCGCACTTCGGTTCGCGACAATTGCGCGAGCGCTTTCAAGGCCTGCCGTCGCACACCCGGGGAGGCACCAATACGCTCGCTATCGCGGCGGTGCAGGCGGCTTGGCAGGCGGGCCAGCCGTGGCTGGATGAAGTCATCGCCTATCTGCGCGCTAATCGCGATCATGTCGCCGCACACTGCCGCACGCATTGGCCCGAGGTCAAACATTTTGCGCCCGAGGCGACCTATCTCGCCTGGCTGGATATGCGGGCGGTCGGCTTGCCTGGCAATCCGCAGGAATTTTTTCTAAAGCAGGCGCGCGTCGCCTTGAGTGACGGCCGCGCGTTTGGCGAAGCGGGCGAGGGGTTTGTGCGGCTCAACTTCGCCACCTCGCGCACGATACTGGACGCGGTGCTGGCGCGCATGGATGCGGCGCTCGACGCCGCGCGCTGAGACGGCCACCCACGGCACGCTTGCCGCGCGTCGTGTTTCATCACTTCACGGCAGCTTGTAGATCCACGACAACAAGGCGTTCTGCAACTCGATGCCGACACCGTAGTTGGCGTTCGTGTAGTTCACCATCACATTGACCACATAGGTCTTGCCGCTCTGGGCGTGGACAAAGCCCGTCACCGCCGAGACGTTCTGTAGACTGCCGGTCTTCAGATGCATGCGACCGCGTTCCGGTCCGCCGCGAAAGCGGCGGCGCGTGGTGCCGTCAACACCGGCGATCGACAAGGAGGCCATGAACTCCGGCATGCTCGGCGAGTGCCAGGCGTGAAGCAGCAGCGCGGTCATGAAGCGCGAAGTAACGCGCGTGGTGCGCGACAAGCCCGAGCCGTTGTCGATGACAATGCCGTTTACATCCAGACCCCGTGACTCCAGATGTTTGAGCAGCGCGGCTTCACCTTGCGCGCGCGTCACCGGCCGCAGATTGTCGTGCGAACCGATGGCGAACAGCAGCATGCGCGCCATGAGGTTGTTGCTCCACTTGTTGAGCGGCCGAATGATCTCGGCGAGCGGCCGCGATTGCCAAGTCAGCAGGGCGTTGGCCTTGGGTGGTTTAGGCTCGACACGAAAGCCGCCCTTGATGCCGCCGCCCCATTGCTGCCACAGCGCCTTGAACGCGCCATAGGTATAGGCGCCCGGCGTCATGATCGCGCGCGAAGTCTGAAAGCGATCGCAGCGCGCCGGCATCTCGCCACCGAATTCGATCTGCTCGGTGCCCATCGCGGCACCGGCGGCGACCGGATGCAACGCAGCGGTGAGGCTATTGCCGCGACACGCGCCCGGCGTCAGCCGCACATGATTGACGATGTCGAGATTGGCTAGCGCCGGCACGGTGGTGATGTTGACCTTGCCGGTGGCGGGATTGGCGTCGAACACGAAGTCGATGGACTTGAAGTTCACCATCATTGCATTGGGCAGCACGTTGTACAGTGCATCGCCCTTGCCGTCGAAGGCCGCCGGGTCGTCTTCCTCGACCTTGAACTCGCTGTCGTCGATGATGATGTCGCCGTCGATCTGGCGGATGCCGCTGCGACGGATCTGTCCGACCAGCGCCCAGAAATCCTCGATCACGAGGAAGGGGTCGCCGTAGCCTTTGATGATCAGATCGCCCTGCAGCACGTCCCCCTTGACTGGCCCGCTGGTAAAGATGCGGGTCGGCAGGGTGTAGGTCGGGCCGAACATGTCGAGGGCGGTCCAGGTCGTGACTACCTTGGCGGTCGAGGCTGGATTGCGCGGCGTGTCGACGTTGAGCGCCAGACGCGGCGTGCTTTCATCGACCGCCTGCACTTCGATGCTGACGGCAGTGGCCGGGATTTTGTAGCGCGTCATGACTTTCTGCACCGCGTCGGGCAGGGCACCAGCAGCGGTGGCGCCGACAGGCGGCGTTACAGTCAGGAGCACGCAAGCCACCGCCAGCGCGGTGACGCTTGGGAACTTCATGCTTAGGGGATTCCGAATTGGCGGCTCGGCGTGCTCAAGCCTTGGCGGCGACGCGATGCTTGCCGTGGTATTCCTTGTTCGGCTGCATATCGACGGCACTCGCCACGCGATTGGTCATATTGTAGAAGGCCGCCACATTGGCGATGTCCCAGATATCCTTCTCGCTGAAGCCGACGTCACGTAGGGCCTGTCTATCGGGCTCGTCGATTTCGTCGCACTGGAGCGTGAGCTTGGCGGCGAAATGCAGCATCGCGCCGTGGCGCGGTGAAAGATCGGCGGCACGGAAGTTCATCACCATGAGTTCACCCAGCGCCGGGTCGCCGGAGTATTCGCGTACCGCCGCGCCATGGGCGGCAAGGCAGTAGAAACAGTGGTTCTGGGACGACACCACCACCGCGATCATTTCGCGTTCGAGAAGGGAGAGGCCGGACTCGCCGAACATCAAGGCATTGTAGAAACGCGAGAAAGTGCGCAGCTGTTCGGCGTCGTGACTGTAGGCGGCCAGCACATTGGGCACCATGCCGAGTTTCTTGTCGCAGACCGAAAAAAACTTCTGCAGATCCTCGGGCAATTGCTCGCGACTCGGTAGTGGAATGTCGAGCGCCATGATGTGGTCGCGAAGAGCCATGCTGTCCCCCGGGGTTGAGTCTTATCGGATCAGGCGAACAGATCGCCCTGTGCTCACCATTGTAAACCGGCGGCTCGCGATCGTCGCCGATGCAGTGGATCACGAGCTCGGATCGATCCAACGGGCAAGATAAGCCGCCAGATGCAAGCGTTCGAATTCGGCCGGCGACCAGGGCAGGGATTCGAGTTCGTGATAATGCGGTGGTGCCAGCACATAGGTGTAGGCGGCGAGCGCAATGCCGTCGATGCTTTGTACGTTCACCGCTAGCCGCGCATAGAGTTCGCTTTCCCACTGATCGAGACGCCGCCACAGCGCTTCATCGAGACCCTCGCACAACAGGCCTGCGGTCGATGCGCCGGGCTCGGGCACGATGGCCGGATAGACGCGCTGACGTAGGCGGTAACGAGCGAAATCGGCGAGGCTCGCCGGATGGGTGTCGAAATGCCGGCCGCATACGGCGTCGCGCACGGCCGGCATCAGCAGGGTGCCGTAGATGAACAGCCGAGTGGCAGCATCGTCTGCCGTCAAATCACGCCCGCCGATTTCAGTTCTGCGATGGCGCTGCTGTCCAGCCCCAGCAGTTCGCCGTAGACCGCGTCGTTATAGGCGCCAAGCTTGGGCCCCGGCCAGTCGGTCTTGCCCGGCGTGCGTTCGAGCAGCGGGATGATGGCCGGGATAGTGAGCGGCTGGCCGTCGATGCTGACTTCCTGGAACAAGCCGCGGGCACGGAAATGGGCGTCCTCGAACATGTCGCGCGCATCGTATATCGGGCCGGCGGCGACGCCGGCCGCGTCGAGTATGGCGAGCGCCTCGGCCTTGTTCATGGAACTCGCCCAGCGCTGCACGGCGCCATCGACTTCGTCCTGGTGGCGCACGCGCCCGGCGTTGTCCGACAGACGCGAGTCGGTCGCCATCTGCGCTTGGCCCATGGCCTCGACCAGACGCTTGAACATCGGGTTGGTATTGGCACCGATCACGATCAGCTTGCCGTCGCTACAGCGATAGGTATTGGACGGCACGATACCGGTCAGGGTCGAACCCGAGGGCTGGCGTATCACGCCGTTGCCGTCGTACTCGGGAATGACCCCTTCCATGAGATTGAAGACGGCTTCGAAGATCGCGACGTCTACCACCTGGCCGAGACCGTCCTTGTGGCGGCCGATATAGGCCAGCAACACACCGAGCGCGGCGTGGATGCCGGCTAGAGTATCGCCGATGGAGAGATTGGGACGCACCGGTGCTTCGCCGGGAAAGCCGTTCACGTAACGGAAGCCGCCGTAGGCTTCACACACCGAGGCGAAGCCGGCCTTGGGCGCATTGGGTCCGGTCTGGCCATAGCCCGAGATGCGCGCGTAGATGAGGCCGGGGTTGCGTTGCTTGAGTGCGTCGGGACCTAGGCCCCATTTCTCCATGACGCCGGGCCGGAAATTCTCGACGAACACGTCGGCCTTGGCGGCCAGATCGGCGAGCAGGGCGCGGCCTCTGTCGGTGTGCAGATCCAGTGTCACGCATTTCTTGTTGCGCGCGAGACTCGCCCACCACAGCGAGGTGCCGTTGCGCACCTCGCGCCAGCCGCGTATCGGGTCGCCGCCATCGGGCGGTTCGACCTTGATCACTTCGGCGCCGAAATAACCGAGGATGGTGCCGGTGAAGGGGCCGGCCAGTAGTTGGCCTGCTTCGATGACGCGCATGCCCGCGAGCGGACGGCTGTCGGGAATGGGATGGCTCATGACTTGGTGCGGTTATGAATGCTGACGGGAAGTTGGCGAGTCGGCATCGGGATTGCGCCGTATCAACAGAAGCATAATCAAGATGCCGCTGAGGTTCGCGATTTCGTCGAATACCGAGGGCGTGCGAGTGGGCGTCAGGCCTTGCAGAAATTCGACGGTGGCGCCGAGCACGCCCAGCGCGATGGCGATAGCCAACCAGTGACGCCGCGCGTAGCCGCGGCTGAAGCACAACATGAGGCTGCCATACATGCTCATGTGCACCAGTTTGTCTGCGTTCCAGAAGTCGAGTGCCTCGGGTACGTTGATGGTCATCAAGGACAGCATCATTACCACCACCACGCCCAGCCAGGCCAGTAGCCGCCAGGCGAGGCGCGGGATTTTGTCGAGCAGGGCCGAGATCATCGCCGGTCGGCGCCGAGGCTGGGCTGGAGCGAGAGGTGGGCGCGGCCGCTATTGCTGGACATGAGATGGGTAATTCCGCGTGGTTGGCTTGCGATTGTACTAGCGTTGACGGCGCCGGTACTGTGGGCGGGTGATTACGAAGACGCCAAGCAGGCCTATGCTGACGGTCGGCGCGAACAGGCCTTGAATAGCTTTGCGCAGCTTGCCGCCGGTGGCGACGCCCGCGCGCAATTCCTGCTGGCCGGCATGTACGAACGGGGCGAAGGCGTAACGCCTGATAACGAACAGGCTTTCAGCTGGTATCGCAAGAGCGCCGAGCTTGGCCATGGGCCCGCTGAATTGCGCCTCGCGCAGGCCTTCGAACAACGCACCAAGAGCAAAGCCGACAAGGCCGAGGCGCGTCGCTGGTTTGGGCGTGCCGCCCTGCATGGTGTGGCCGAAGCCGTCACGCGTATGCAGACCTATGCCGAGCACGGCGATGTTGAAGCACAATTGCAGCTCGGCCGCATGTACTACCACGGGCGCGGCGTGATACGCAGCGATAACGACGCCTATGGCTGGTTTCAGCGCGCCGCTGATCAGAATGCCGAGGAGGCGATATTCGCCATCGCGCGCATGTACGAGCGCGGTCGCGGGCGTGAGCAGTCCTGGGAGCAGGCGGTCGCCGCCTATCAACGCGCTTCGGCCCTCGGCTATCTGCCGGCCACCTATAATCTCGCGCGACTCTATCGCTTGGGCCAGGGTATCGGGGCCAATGCCGACATGGCGCGCGTGTTGTACGAACGCGCCGCCGAGGCGGGCTCGCTGCCGGCGCAACTCAGTCTCGCCATGCTCTACGAAGCCGGCGTCAACTGGCCCCGTGATTTGTCGCGTGCCGTGCAGTGGTATCGCCAGGCGCTCGCGCAGGGTAGCGGCGAGGCGGCCTTGAATCTTGGTTATCTCTACGCAGTCGGGCGCGGCGTGGCCAAGGATCCCATCGAGGCCTACGCGCTGTTCAGCGTCGCCGCCAGCCATGGCCAGGGTCTGGCCAGCGCCAATCTCAAGGAAATTGGGCCCAGCCTCAGCACCGCGCAAAAAGCCGAAGCCGACCAGCGCGCGCGCGGCTACGATGTCGCGGCGCCGACTCAGACGGCCATGCTCACTCCCTGAGCAAAGCTTTTCGCGCGACAGGAAGTTGCCAGCGCCGACTTCTACACTCCACTCGATCTAGGCACGCGAAACCAAGCTGCATACAAGGCCGGTAAGAACAACAAGGTCATCACGGTTGCGGCGATCAAGCCACCCATGATCGCCACCGCCATCGGCCCGAAGAACACACTGCGCGACAACGGAATCATTGCCAGAACGGCAGCGAGCGCGGTCAACGCGATGGGTCGGAAGCGTCGCACGGTCGCTTCCACCACGGCATCAAACGGCGCGCGGCCATGATCAAGATCTTGGCGAATCTGATCGATGAGGATCACGCTGTTGCGCATGATCATGCCGAATAGCGCGATGGTGCCGAGCATGGCGACGAAGCCGAAAGGCTGGTGGAACAGCATGAGAAATATCGTCACGCCGATGATGCCTAGCGGCGCGGTCAAGAACACCATGACGGTCTGCGAGAAGCTGCGTAGTTGCAGCATCAAGACGGTTAGCACCGTCAGCAGGAACAGCGGCATGCCGGCCATGACGCTGTTCTGACCCTTGGCCGATTCGTCAACCGTGCCGCCGAGCTCCAGGCGATAGCCGCGTGGCATGTGGCTGGCGATGGCCTCTATGTCGGGCGCGAGCATGGCCACCACTTCGGGAGGCTGAATGGCGGCATAGATGTCGGCGCGCACGGTCACGGTCGGAATGCGATCGCGACGCCACAGGATGCCGTCTTCAAAGCCGTATTCGATCTTGGCGACCTGCGCGAGCGGAATGTTGTTGCCGTTCTGTGTCGGAATCGACACGCTGCCGATCAGTTCCAGACGTTGGCGCTCGGCGGGCGGGCCGCGTATTTCGATGTCGATAAGGTTGTTGTCCTCGCGATAACTGGATGGTGACAGGCCATTGATCGAAGCGCTCAGGATCTGTGCGACGTCGGCGGTGCTGACGCCGAGCGCCCGCGCGCGGTCCTGGTCGATGCTGATGCGGATGGTCTTGGACTGTTCAGCCGTATCGAGGTGGATGCCCGCTGCATAGGGGTTGGCGCGCAACAGTGCCGCGACCTTTTCGGCTTCGACACGGGCCACCGCGCGCTCCGGGCCCGACACGCGGTATTGCAATACATAGCCTACCGGCGGACCGTTCTCGATGCGATTCACGCGCCAGCGCAGGTCGGGAAACAAGCTCGGGAAGATGTCCAGCAGATGACTGCGCACGCGTTCGCGGGACGCGAAATCGTGGGTGTTCAGCACGAATTGGCTAAAGCTCTGCGCCGGCAGTTGTTGATCCAGAGGCAGGATGAAACGCGGTGCACCGCTGCCAACATAGGCTGCGTAACTGTCGACACCATCGAGCGCCTTCAGCACTTTCTCCAGACGTTGAGTGGCGGCATTGGTCTCGGCAATCGACGCGCCCTCCGGCAGTTTCAAATCGACGAGTAGTTCGAGTCGCGTGGAATCGGGGAAGAACTGTTGTGGGACCTTGCTGAACACCACCACGCTGGCGCCGAACACCATGATGGTGATGACGATGGTCAACCAGCGATGGCGCACACAGAACTGCACGAGTTGCCGGAAGCGGTTGTAGAAAGCAGTGTGATAGACGGCATGTTCGTCGTGCACAGCACCGTTCTCCGACAAGCCCTTCTCCGGCAGCAACACATAGCCCAGCAAGGGCACGAACAACACCGCCGCCGCCCACGATAGCAGCAGCGCGATGACCGTGACTTGAAAGATGGCGACGGTGTATTCGCCCGTGCTGCTCTTGGCGGTCGCGATGGGCAGGAAGCCGGCGGCGGTAATCAGCGTGCCGGACAACATCGGAAAGGCGGTGGTGGAGTAGGTGAAGCTCGCCGCCTGCATGCGGTCGAAGCCTGCTTCGAGTTTCACCGCCATCATCTCGACGGCGATGATGGCGTCGTCGACCAGCAGGCCGAGCGCGATCACCAGCGCGCCCAGCGAAGTCTTGTGCAGGCCGATGTCGAAGTAGTACATCACGGCGAAGGTCATGGCCAGCACCAGCGGAATGGATAGTGCCACCACCAGACCCGTGCGTACGCCGAGCGACAGGAAGCACACCACCAGCACGATGACCACGGCCTCAGCGAGCGCGCGCACGAATTCGGAAATGGAATCGCTGACCGCGCGTGGCTGATCGGCCAGACGCGCGAGGCTCATGCCCAGCGGCACATCGTGGTTCAGTTGTTCAAATTCGACGTCGAGACGTTTGCCGAGACGAATGATGTCGCCGCCTTGTTCCATCGACACCGCGATGCCAATGGCCGGCTCGCCATTGAAGCGCAGGCGGGGCGCGGGCGGATCTTCATAGCCGCGATAGACCGTGGCGACATCACCGATGCGGAAAGTGCGTCCGGCATATTGAATGGGCAGATTGCGCACGTCGTCGACCTTGTTCAGCCCGCCGCTGACGCGCAGGAAAATCTTGTCGGTCGCGGTATCGAGCGAACCCGCGCTCACCACTTCGTTCTGTTGGGCGAGGGTGTCGGCGATCAGGCGGGGCGGAATGCCGAGTTTGGCGCGGCGACTATTGCTGATGTCGATATAGATGCGTTCTTCCTGCAAACCGATGAACTGCACCTTGGCGACGTCTTGTATGCGCAACAGCCGATCGCGGATGCGTTCGGCGTAGTCTTTCAGTTCGGCGTAGCTGTAGTCCTTGCCCTGCAAGGCGTAGATGTTGCCGAAGGTATCGGCGAATTCGTCGTTGAAGGAGGGCCCGACAATACCCGCCGGCAAGCTGTGGCGCAGATCGGCGATCTTCTTGCGTACTTGATAGTAGTTTTCCGGCATGGTGCTGGCCGGCAGATCTTGGCGGAAGATGATGAAGATTTGCGATTCACCGGGGCGTGAATAGGATTTCAGGTAATCGAGCGCGTACAGTTCCTGCAACTTGGCTTCGATTTTGTCGGTGACAAGGCGATCGACTTCGTCGGCGGTCGCGCCCGGCCAGGTAGTGCGCACGACCATCATACGGAAGGTGAAGGGCGGGTCCTCGGATTGGCCGAGATGAAAATAAGACCACACACCGATGGCGCCCAACAGCACCATGAAATAGGCCACCAGCGGGCGATTGGACAGCGCCCACGCGCTCAGATTGAAACGCGACATCGGCGCGCCGATTTAAAGGGCGGCCTTGGCGGCGCGATCGATGGCCTGTACCGCCATACCGGCATTGAGGCGATGCACGCCGGCGCTGACCAGACGATCGTCAACCGACAGTGGCCCGCTGATCAGCACTTCGCCATCGAGATAGCGCAAGACTTCGACCGGCACCGCTTCGACGGTCTCGCCTTGGTCGCTGGTGCGTATGCGCCATACCGCCGCACGGTTGGCATCGATACTGCCGAGCGCGGTGGCGGGCAGACGGAAGCTGTGGGCAACGGCCGCAGTGCTCAATAACACCGTGGCGGTGGCACCCAGTTGTACATGTTCATCGGCATCGACCAGGGTCACGCGGGCGAGGTGCGTGCGGGTCGCGGCGTCGGCCTGCGGATCGATGTCGCGCACCCGGCCTTGGTAGGGATGGCCGGGATTACTCAAGACTTCGACGGCGATGATGGTGGCCTGACGCAAGGTTTCAATCCGGCCTTCGGGCACGTTCACATAGACTTCGCGCTCGCCATCGGCAGCGAAGCGCACGACCGGTTGGCCGGCGGTGACCACATTGCCGGGCTCGGCCATGATTTGCATGACGACGCCGGCGGCGTCGGCGGTGAGATGGGTATAACGGGACTGGTTGGCGGCGAGGTCGTATTGACTCTGGGTCTGGCTGAGACGGGCGTCGGCGAGTCGTGTGAGATTGATGTGCTGGTCGAGCTGCGATTGGCCGACGAAGCTGCGTGCGCGCAGATCGCGATAGCGCTGTTCTTCGGCGCGGGCCAGGGCCACATCGGCCTCGGCAGCGGCGACGCTTGCGCGTGCGGCGGCGAGATTGAGACCGGCGTCGACCGGGTCGAGCACCGCGAGCACCGTGCCGCGTTCAACGTGGGCGCCCATGTCGACCTTGCGCGCGGCGACTTTGCCGGCGACGCGGAAGGAGAGATCGGCTTCGACGCGCGCATGGATGGCGCCGGGCAATACTTCACCGTCGGCCGGGCCGGTCAGGGGGCGGGGCGCCTCGACGACTACCGGTCGCGGGCCGGCAACGGGCGGCGGCGGTGCGCTGCAAGCGGCCAGCACGAGCACCAGGGTCAGTGCCGACCAAGGGCGATGCCGAAGGCCCATAGACCAGTCTCCGGTCCAGTTGAGATACTGAACTGAATAGTAGATTAAATAGAAAGATG
>JAYWAC010000296.1:0-8988 GCA_043782755.1 Pseudomonadota bacterium
GAGAAACAGCTCGTAGAGACCAGCGCGTAAAGGTTCGGTCAGCAGCAAGCCGAGGTTGCAATTGAGTTCGTCGACCTCGCCGATGGCGTGCATGCGCGGCTCGGTCTTGGCTATCCGCGAGCCATCGCCGAGGCCGGTGGTGCCGGCGTCGCCGGTACGCGTATAAATCTTGGAAAGGCGATGTCCCATGGGGGTGCTCCTGTGCATGACGAGGGCAAGCATTCTGGGTGTGCTGGCGCGAGCCTGTCAAAACCGCGCGCGCTGCCTCACGGCGGGATGCCTGTTAGAATCCGCGCACCTCGCGCCGGCCGGCGCGCGCCCACTCACTCCGGCGATTTGTCATCCATGGCCTCGAGCTTCTCCCCCGCCTTCGATCCCTTGCGTTACTCGGTGGTGGTGCCGTTTTTCAATGAGGAAGCCAACGTCGCGTCGTTGATCGACGAAATCACTGGCGTCATGGCGCCGCTAGGCGATTACGAAGTGGTGGCGGTCGATGACTGCAGCACTGATGGCACCCGTGCGCGACTGCTCGAATGTGCCGCAGATCTGCGCGTGAGGGTGGTCACCCATGCTCGCAATCGTGGCCAGAGCGCGGCGCTATGCACTGGCATCGACGCGGCGCGCGGGGTGTGGATCATCACCCTCGATGGCGACGGCCAGAACGACCCGATAGACATCCCACGCCTGCTGCGCGAAGTCGAAGGCGACTATCCGCCGCTCCTCATCTGCGGTCATCGCCAACAGCGCCGCGACAACGTCCTGCGCCTGCTGTCCTCGCGCATCGCCAATGGCGTGCGTTCGCGCATGCTCGGCGACGACACCCCCGATACCGGCTGCGGCCTCAAGATCATGCAGCGCGCGACCTTCCTGAAACTGCCGCGTTTCGATCATATGCATCGCTTCCTGCCGGCCTTGATGCGCCGTGAGGGCGCGGGCATCCGCTCCGTGGCGGTGTCCCATCGCCCGCGCCTCTACGGGCAATCGAAGTACGGCGTGTGGAACCGCTTGTGGGTCGGCATCGTCGATCTATTCGGCGTGATGTGGCTCAAGCGCCGTGCCTTGCGCATTGCCCCCGTCGAGGAGTTGCATCATGAGCGTTGAACAGGCCTGGGTCAGCATTGGTATGTGCGGCAACCTGCTGTTCTTCTCGCGCTGGGTAGTGCAATGGCTGGCCAGTGAGCGCGCCAAGCGCAGCGTCATTCCGGTCTCTTTCTGGTATTTGAGCATCGTCGGCAGCGTGGTGTTGCTGGGCTACGCGCTGTATCGCCGTGACCCGGTGTTCATCGTCAGCCAGTTGCCTAACGGCATCATCTATTTCCGTAATCTGCATCTGCTCAAGCGTGAGCGCGAGGCGAGCGGCGCGGCGTGATCCTGACCCGCTACTTCATCCGTGAGACCATCAAGATCACGATCGCCATCGTCGGCGGGCTGCTGGTCTTGTACCTGACCATGCGTCTGGCGGCCGCGCTCGGCGACGCCGCCGACGGCAAAATCGCGCCCCAGCACATCGTGCGCATGGTCGGCTTGAAGATGCTGGTGTCTTTGCGGGATCTGCTGCCGATGTCGCTCTTCCTCGGCACTTTCTCGGCCGCCACGCGTCTGCAGCTCGGCTCAGAGTGGGTGGTGATGCGTGCCGCCGGCATGAGTCACCAAGATCTGCTCAAACCGCTGATGGGCGTGGCGCTGGCCACCGCTGCGGTGGTGGCTCTGATCACCCTGGTGATCGGGCCGCAGGCCGAACATTACCTGCGCGATCTCAGGGAAATCACCGAGAACGAGGCGACCATCGCCGGCGTCAAGGCTGGTCGTTTCCGCGATCTGGCCGGCGGGCGGCGAGTGTTCTATGCCGAAACTATCGCCGATGACGAGAAACATCTGGAACGGGCCTTCGTCCATTCGCGCGATAAAAAAACTGACAACGGACGTGAAGGCGCGTTGCGCTCGGACCTCGCCGCGATCGAGATAGACCGCCGCACCCAGGCCCGCTTCGCGATCTTCGACCACGGCACCAGTTATGCCGGCAAGCCCGGCCAGGCCGACTTCAGCATCACCGACTTCTCGCGTTATGGCGTGCGCATCGAAGACCCGGAGCCGACCAATTTCAACGATCACATCGGCTTCGTGTTGACCAACGATCTGCTCAAACACGACGAGTTCTACTACGGCATCGAGCTGCAGTCGCGCTTCAGCCTGCCGATATGCACGCTGTTATGCCCCGCCCTGGCCTTTCTGATCGGGGTGGGCAATCGTCGTGGTTATTGGTATCTGGGTTTGATGGCGGCCGTGTCGGGCTATTTCGCCTACACCAACCTGCTTGGCGTCGGGCGCGCGTTGCTGTTGAAGGGCGTGATCCCTCATCAGCTCGGCATGTGGCCGGTGCACGCCCTGTTCATGCTGGCACTAGGGGGGCTGTTCGCCTGGCACCGACGACTGTTGCGATTGCGCCCTTTCCGTCACGAAAAACGCCACGCGGCGTGAAGACCCGCGCCGCTGCGGGTAAACTACCCACACAGCTTCCCCACCGGTAGAAAGATGCAAAGACCCTCCGCTTTCCACGAGTTTCTGGCGCGCAAGATTGCCGTCCTCGACGGCGCCATGGGCACCATGATTCAACGTCATCGGCTCGAAGAGGCGCACTTCCGTGGTGAACGCTTCGCTGAGCATGGCCGCGACCTGAAGGGCAATAACGACCTGCTGTGCCTGACCCAGCCCAAGCTCATCAAGGGTATACACCTGTCCTTCCTGAACGTGGGCGCCGACATCATCGAGACCAACAGCTTCAACGCCACCAGCATTTCGCAGTCGGACTACGGTCTTGGATATATCGTGCGCGATCTCAATATCGCTGCCGCAAGCGTCGCCCGCGAGGCCATCGCCGATTACCGCGCGGCGAGTGGTGACTTAAGCCCCAAGTTCGTTGCCGGCGTGCTCGGGCCAACCAACCGCACCGCCTCAGTCTCGCCCGACGTCAACGACCCGGGCTATCGCAACATCGATTTCGAAACGCTGCGGGCGGCCTATTACGCAGCCACCGACGCACTGCTCGATGGCAAGGTCGATCTGATTCTGATCGAGACCATCTTTGACACCTTAAATGCCAAGGCCGCGATCTACGCGGCACGTGAATGCCTGGCCGATCGCGGTATCGAGTTACCGCTCATGATCTCTGGCACCATCACCGACAAGAGCGGCCGCACGCTCACTGGCCAGACCACCGAGGCGTTCTGGAATTCGGTGCGCCATGCCGAGCCCGTCGCCATTGGTCTCAACTGTGCGCTCGGCGCCAAGGATCTGCGCCAATACATCGAAGAGCTATCGCGTGTCTCGGGCACTCATGTCAGCGTGCATCCCAACGCCGGCCTGCCCAATGCATTCGGTGAGTACGACGAGACCGCCGCCTACATGGCCGACATCATCGGTGACTTCGCCGCCAGCGGTCTGGTCAACATCGTTGGCGGTTGCTGTGGTACCACGCCAGAGCACATTCGCGCTATCGCGCAGGCGGTGGCCGACATGCCGCCGCGTCGCATTCCCGAACTCGCGCGCGTCTGCCGCCTGAGTGGCCTCGAGCCTTTGAACATCACCCCCGACAAGGGCTTCATCAATGTCGGCGAGCGCACCAACGTCACCGGTTCACCGAAGTTTTCGCGTCTGATCAAGGACGGCGATCTCGAAGCGGCCGTCGAAGTGGCGCGCCAGCAGGTCGAGAGTGGCGCGCAGGTCATCGACATCAACATGGACGAAGGCATGTTGGATTCGGTGGCCTTGATGAAGCGCTTTCTCGCGCTGTGTGCCTCCGACCCCGACATCAGCCGCGTGCCGGTGATGCTCGATTCCTCCAAGTGGGACGTGCTGGAAGCGGGCCTGCGTTGTCTGCAGGGCAAGGGCATCGTCAATTCCATCAGCTTGAAGGAAGGCGAAGACAAATTCCTGGAACAGGCACGCCTGGTGCGTCGCTACGGCGCGGCCGTGGTGGTGATGGCGTTTGACGAACAGGGCCAGGCCGACACTGCCGAGCGCAAGTTCGAGATCTGCGAACGCTCCTATCGTCTGCTGACAGAGCAGGGCGGCTTTCCGCCCGAAGACATCATTTTCGATCCCAACGTGCTGACCGTCGCGACCGGCATCGCCGAACACAACGACTACGCAAGGGCTTTCTTCGAGGCGACTCGCCTCATCAAGCAGAAGCTGCCCCATGCTCTGGTCAGCGGTGGTTTGAGCAACGTGTCCTTCTCTTTCCGTGGTAACAACCCGGTGCGCGAGGCCATGCATTCGGCCTTTCTTTATCACGGTATCAAGGCCGGCCTCGACATGGCCATCGTCAACGCCGGCCAGCTCGGCATCTACCAGGAAATCGAGCCGGCCTTACTGAATCACGTCGAGGATGTGCTGTTCAATCGTGACGACGGCGCAACCGATAGGCTCATCGATTTTGCCCGCACGGTGTCGGGCGAACTGCGTGAAGTGGAACGGGATCTCGCCTGGCGCAACGCGCCGGTGACGGCACGCATCACCCACGCTCTGGTGCGCGGCATCGCTGACTTCATCGTTGAAGATACGGAAGAAGCGCGCCACCATTTCGATCATCCGCTGAAGGTCATTGAAGGCCCGTTGATGGACGGCATGGGCGTGGTTGGCGATCTATTCGGCGCTGGCAAGATGTTCCTGCCGCAGGTGGTGAAAAGCGCGCGCGTCATGAAGCGCGCGGTGGCCCATCTCATCCCCTTCATCGAGGAAGAAAAGAAGGCCGCCGGCGATACCCGCGCGTTGGCCAAGATCGTACTCGCCACGGTCAAGGGTGACGTGCACGATATCGGCAAGAACATCGTCGGCGTGGTGCTCCAGTGCAATAATTTTGAAGTCATCGATCTGGGTGTAATGGTATCTATGAAGGACATTCTCGACAGCGCCGAGCGCGAGAAGGCTGATGTAGTCGGCCTGTCGGGTCTGATCACGCCTTCGCTCGAGGAGATGGTGCTGGTCGCGCGTGAGATGCAGAAACGCGGCATGGACTTGCCGCTCTTGATTGGTGGCGCCACCACCTCGCGCACCCATACCGCCGTCAAAATCGCACCGGCCTATCGTGGGCCGACCGTGCATGTGAAAGACGCCTCGCGCGCGGTCGGTGTGGTGTCGAATCTGCTGAGTCGCGATCTGCGCGCGGGATTTGTCTCCAAGATTGCCGATGAGTACGCGACCGTGCGTGCGCGGCACGCCGAGCGTCAGGGCACGACCCATCTAGTGGCGCTGTCCGAGGCGCGCGCTAATCGCCTTGCCACCGACTGGCGCAGCTATCAGAGTCGTGCGCCAGAGCAGCCCGGCGTGCATGTCTTCAATGACTATCCGCTGGCGGAGTTGGTGCCCTACATCGACTGGACACCGTTCTTTATGACTTGGCAGTTGGCCGGCAAGTATCCGCGTATCCTCGACGACGAGGTGGTGGGTGAGCAGGCGCGGCAGCTGTTCGCCGACGCGCGCCACATGCTCGACGACATCGTCAAGAAGGGCCTGCTGAAAGCGCGCGCGGTGGTCGGTCTGTTTCCGGCCAATGCCGTCAACAGCGAAGACATTGCGGTGTTTGCCGACGATAGTCGTCGCGAGCCGGTGGCGGTGGTGCACTCCCTGCGCCAACAGGCGCGCAAGCCCGAAGGGCAGCCCAACTTCGCGCTGGCGGATTTCCTCGCGCCCGAGGACACCGCAGTCCACGACTACATGGGTGCTTTCGCGGTGACCACGGGCATTGGACTCGGACCCATCGTGAAAGCCTATGAGGCCGAGCACGATGACTACTCGGCGATCATGGCCAAGGCCCTCGCCGACCGTCTCGCCGAAGCGTTTGCCGAATGCCTGCATCAACGCGTGCGTAAGGAGTTGTGGGGCTATGCGCGTGACGAGAAACTCGCCAACGACGAGTTGATCGCCGAGCGTTATCGCGGCATCCGCCCGGCGCCCGGTTACCCGGCCTGCCCCGATCACACCGAGAAGCGTTTGCTGTGGGAATTGCTCGATGTTGAGAAGCGCACTGGCATGACGCTCACCGACAATTTTGCGATGGACCCGGCGGCTTCTGTGTGCGGCTGGTATTTCGCCCATCCTGATTCGCGTTACTTCGGCGTCGGCAAGATTGGTCGCGATCAAGTGGCTGATTACGCCGAACGCAAGAGCATGAGCATCACTGAAACGGAACGCTGGCTAGCGCCCAATCTCAGCTACGACCCGGACGAGTAAACGCCATGGCTGCTTTTCCCGGACGTGTGCCCTGCGTCGAACTGCTGGCGGCGACCAGCGCCCACAGTGGTGTAACCGTCGCTGGCTGGGTGCGAACCAAGCGCGAGTCCAAAGAATTCGCCTTCATCGAGCTGAACGACGGCTCCTGCCTCGCCAATCTGCAGGTCATCGTCGACGCCAGCAGCGTCGGCTATGAGCTCATCGGCACAATCGGCACGGGCGCCGCCATCGCCGTCCACGGCGAGCTGGTGGAATCCCCGGGCAAAGGCCAGCGCTGGGAGTTGAAGGCCGACAGCCTGACGGTGGTCGGGCATTGCGACGACGACTATCCCTTGCAGAAGAAGCGCCACACCGATGAGTTCCTGCGCTCGATCGCCCATCTGCGCCCGCGCACCAATAAGTACGGCGCGCTGGCGCGGGTGCGCTCGCGACTGTCCTTCGCCATTCACCAGTTCTTCCAGCGGCGCGGCTTCCACTACATCCACACACCGATCATCACCGGCTCCGACTGCGAAGGTGCGGGTGAGATGTTTCGCATCACGACACTCGATCCCTATCGCGCGGCCGGTAGCGTCGCGCAGACCATAGCCGATGACTTTTTTGGTAAGGAAGCGCATTTGACCGTCTCCGGTCAGCTGTCGGTCGAGACTTATGCGCTGGCCTTGTCCAAGGTCTATACCTTCGGCCCGACCTTCCGCGCCGAGAACTCCAATACCAGCCGTCACATGGCCGAGTTCTGGATGATCGAGCCGGAGATCGCCTTCGCCGACATCCACGACGACATGCAACTCGCCGAGGACATGGTGCGTGAACTGGTGTCCTTCACACGTGAGGACTGCGCCGAGGATCTGGATCTCTTCGCGCGCTTCGTCGACCCCACGCTCATCGCGCGTCTGGATCAGGTGCTAAGCAGTGAGTTCGTACGACTCTCCTATACCGATGCCATCGAGATTCTCAGAAAATCCGGTCGCCCGTTCGAATACGCGCCCGAGTGGGGCCGCGACCTGCAATCGGAACACGAGCGCTTCCTGACCGAAGAGCATTGCAAGGGGCCGGTGTTCGTCTACGACTGGCCGCGCGAGATCAAGGCCTTCTACATGCGCGGCAACGACGACGGTCGCACGGTCGCGGCGATGGACCTGCTCATTCCCCAGGTCGGCGAACTGATCGGCGGCAGCGCGCGCGAAGAGCGCCTGCAACAGCTGCGGACTCGTATCAAGGAACTCGGCTTCGATGAAAATGACTATTGGTGGTATCTCGACACGCGCCGCTACGGCAGCGTGCCCCATGCCGGTTTCGGCTTGGGCTTCGAGCGTTTCTTGATGTTCGTCACTGGCGTTGCCAATATCCGCGACGTGATTCCCTTCCCGCGCACGCCGCGCCATCTGGAATTCTGATATGAAGGTGATGGTCGATTTGTGCGTAGTGCCGATAGGGGTAGGCGTGTCGGTGTCGGAATACGTGGCGGAATGCGAGCGCCTGATCGAAGCGGCGGGCCTCAAAGCCCAACTCCATCCCTATGGCACGATCATCGAAGGCGAGTGGGACGCGGTATTCGCGGTGGTGAAACGTTGCCATGAGCGCGTGCACGAGATGGGCGCGCCGCGCGTCTTTACCACGCTTAAAGTCGGCACTCGCACCGATAGAGAACAGACCATGGAAGACAAGGTCGACAGCGTGCGTGCCAAGCTCGCGCAAAAATAATCACGAGAACATCCTGGGGGATTGCCATGGGCGACCGCGCACGGAGCTACGTGAGTGGCACGGCCGAACAGCCGTTGCTGTTCCTGACCATCGGTCAGGCCTTGCAACGGGCGGCCACGCAATGGGGCGCGCGCGAAGCACTGATCGTGCGCCCACAGAACGTCCGACTCAGCTACCACGCCCTGAACGCTGCCGTCGATGAACTCGCTGCCGGTCTTTTGACTCTTGGTCTCGTGCCTGGCGATCGCATCGGCATCTGGTCACCCAATCGCGCCGAATGGGTGCTGACCCAGTTCGCGACCGCTAAGGCGGGTCTCATCCTGGTCAACATCAACCCTGCCTATCGTCTCGCCGAACTCGAATACGCGCTCAATCAAGTCGAGTGCAAGGCGATAGTCATCGCCGAACGTTTCAAGAGCAGCGACTACGTCGGTATGCTGCGCGACCTCGCGCCCGAGCTGGATGACGCGATGCCTGGCGCCTTGCAAGCCCAACGTCTGCCGCATCTGCTATCGGTCGTATGCATGGCCGAACACTCTATCGCCGGCATGTTTCGCTTCGCCGATATCGCGCAGGCCGGCAGCGCCGACAGCCGCGCGCAATTGCTCGCCATTGCGCCGACCCTGGACCCCGACGATTGCATCAACATCCAATTCACCAGCGGCACTACCGGCAACCCCAAGGGTGCGACCCTCACGCACTTCAATGTCGTCAACAACGGCTACTTCGTCGGCCAGGCCATGAAGTTCACTGCAGAGGATCGACTCTGTATTCCGGTGCCGCTCTATCACTGCTTTGGCATGGTGATGAGCGTGCTGACCTGCGTGACCCATGGCGCGGCCATGATCTTTCCCGGTGAGGGTTTTGAGGCCGGCGATGTGCTGCGCGCGGTAGCGGCCGAGAAATGTACCGCCCTGCACGGCGTGCCTACCATGTTCATCGCCGAACTCGATCATGCAGATTTCGCCACCACCGATTTTTCGACGCTGCGCACCGGCATCATGGCCGGTGCGCCCTGCCCCATCGAAGTCATGAAGCGGGTGCGTGCCGACATGC
>JAYWAC010000297.1:0-23739 GCA_043782755.1 Pseudomonadota bacterium
GCAGACCGCCGGTCTGGGTGAGCAGATGATAGACGTTGATAGCTTGCTTATCGGCGCGGCCGAATTCAGGGATCAGTTCGGCGATAGGCGTGGTGAGATGAAACACACCGTCTTCGATGAGCTTGAGCGCGACGACACAAGTCAGCGCCTTGCTCAACGACATCAAATGGAAAACCGAGTCTGGTTCAAGTGGCATGCCGGCGTCGCGGTCGGCATAGCCCTCGCAGAGATCGATCACCAGTTGGCCATGGCGGGCAACACGCAGCGCCACGCCATTGCAACGCCCGGCGGCGATGTCGGCTTCGACATGGCGTGTGACGCGGGCGAGGCGTGCTGAGTCGAAGCCTAAGGATGCCGCGTCGGTCGTGATCATAGGAACTCCCCGGTAGGTGCGACCATTCGCACATTCATTCCAAAGCATATCGCGGTTGCGCGTATTTGAATGTGCGAATGAATTCGCGCATTCAAAACGAAGACCCTTGCCCTTGGCGCTCCCACTTCGCCCACGTACACTCGCGACAGCTTGCAAACTCAAAATTCAATCCTAGGGAGCACACACATGGGCATGAATCCCGCCAAGAAAGCAGTCGACATCGGCATGGTGGTCGGCGACATCAAGGCCAGTCTAGCTTTTTACGAAGGCGTACTAGGCCTCACGAAGATCCAGGAAATGCCGCTGTGGTTCGGCACCATGCATCGCATGGCTTTCGGTGACAGCTTCATCAAGCTCATCGACCCCAAGCAGGTACCGCCGGCCGGCACCCTCGGCCTTGAACACGCGCTCGGCTTCCGCTACCTGACCTTCCCGGTTACCAACATCGACGAGGTGGTGGATGCCTGCAAGCAGGCCGGCGTGAAATTCGACGTCGAGAAGAATGAGTTCATGCCGGGCGTGACCATTGCCATGGTGCGTGATCCCGATGGCAATGTGGTGGAGTTCGTACAGCGCGGCTGAGGCGCGATGGCCTTGCGTGACTTCTCTCTGGCGCGCGCTCTGCTGGGGCTGGGCGTGGCGGCTGGCACCGGGGGGTCGGTGTCATAAGTCCCGGCCTACCCTGGTCGGTGATTGCGCCGGGGCCGTCCCTAGTAGGACAATCCGGGCATTGCATCGCCATACAGAGGCCTAACCGATGAGCGCCGTATCCCCCATTCATCCCTCCGTGTCCGGCTACAAGACCGACGCCATTCAATGGCAGCGCGTGATTGGCTCGCCGAAATTCGATTACCCGATAGACTATTGGGTCGCGATCCTCGGCGCGCAGCCGGACATCGGTCGCATCGATTTCCTCAGCAAATGGGAACCGAATGCCTACTGCCATTACCACCGCCACTTAGGTCCGATGTCGGTACTGGTGCTGGAAGGTGAGCACCACATCATCGAGACCACCGCCACCGAAACCGTGCACAAGGTCCGCAAGCCGGGCTTCTTCACCCACAGCCCGGGCAACGACGTGCACATGGAACATGGCGGTCCGCAGGGCGCGGTGGTGCTGTTCAGCTGTCAGGCCTTGGAAGGCGGCAAGCTGTTCGATGTGCTCGACAAGCACGGCAAGGTGATGGTGACCGCCACCATCCAAAGTTTCCTCGACGCACAAAAACCAAAGAGCTGACACGCCAGCGCTCGTTCGTCAGCCGCAGGTGGACTTCTGCGGCTGCGGCGACGCGCTCCCCCCTACTGCGACTTGCCCGAGCGCATCGACAGAATATTCGGTGGCGCGTTGAAGCTATCGGTACGCGCCGCATCCCAGAACACCTTGAACACCGGCGACTCCGGCGTCGATGCCAGCAGTTCGCCTGGCTTGAGCCAAGTATGCAACGCGGCCAGCGAGCGGACCTCGGTCGAAGACACGCGACGTATCACATGTTCCGGCCCAAGTTCGCGCGGATGATTGAGGCCGGCCGCTGACAGCAACTCCTTCAACACCGACAAGGTGTGGTGGTGATACTGGAACACACGCTCGGCCTTGTCCGGCACCACCAAAGCACGCATGCGCTTAGGATCCTGAGTGGCGACACCGGTAGGGCAATGACCGGAGTGACAGGTCTGGGATTGCAGGCAGCCGATAGCGAACATGAAGCCGCGCGCGGAATTGCACCAGTCGGCGCCCATCGCGATGGTGCGCGCGACGTCGAACGCGGTGATGACCTTGGCCGACGCACCGATGCGTATGCGTTCGCGCAGATTGATACCGACCAGGGTGTTGTGAACTAACATCAAGGCTTCACGCAGCGGTGCACCGACGTGATCGGAAAATTCCAGCGGCGCCGCACCAGTACCACCTTCACCGCCATCGACCACGATGAAGTCCGGTGCGATGCCGGTCTCGAGCATCGCCTTGGCCATGCCGAACCATTCCCACGGATGACCGACCGCAAACTTCATGCCTACCGGTTTGCCGCCGGAACGCTCGCGCAGCGTCTGCACGAAGGCCAGCAGTTCGAGCGGCGTGGAGAAGGCCGAATGGCGCGCGGGTGACACGCAATCCACACCCACCGGCACGCCACGCGCCGCCGCGATCTCTTGTGTGACTTTGGCGCCGGGCAAGACTCCGCCGTGACCCGGCTTGGCGCCCTGGGAGAGCTTGATTTCGATCATCTTGACCTGCTCGAGCGCGGCATTCGCGGCGAATTTCTCCGCATCGAAACGTCCTTGCGTATCACGACAACCGAAGTAGCCACTGCCGATTTCCCATACCAGGTCGCCACCCATTTCGCGGTGATAGCGCGAGATCGAGCCTTCGCCGGTGTCGTGATAAAAATGTCCGCGTCGCGCGCCCTCGTTCAAAGCGAGGATCGCATTGGCCGACAGCGCGCCGAAGCTCATGGCCGAGACATTGAACACGCTCGCCGAGTAAGGCTGCGCGCAACTCGCGTCGCCGACTTGAATGCGGAAATCGTGACTTTCGATCTCGGTCGGCGCGATGGAATGATTCATCCACTCGTATTGCGGCTCGTAAACATCGAGCTGGGTGCCGAAGGGACGCTTGTCGACGGAACCCTTGGCGCGTTGATAGACGATGGAGCGCTGGGCACGCGAGAACGGCAGCTCTTCGCGATCGGCTTCAATGAAGTACTGACGAATCTCGGGGCGGATATATTCGAAGAAGAAGCGGAAGTGGGCGAGCACCGGGTAGTTACGGCGGATCGCCTGGCGCGGTTGCTGGTAGTCGATCAAGCCGACCACCGACAGCGCCGCGAAGGCTAGGGCCACCGGCAGCAACTCGTGTACGAAGGACGACAGCACCAGAGCGGTCGCGGCCGCGATAATACAGGCCACCCACGCCCAATAGCGCTGCGGCAGGACAGATTCCAACGCCTTCATCATGCCCAGTTCCTTACGTGGTATGTGCGGGATGGTAGCAGTTCGCGTGGCGGATAGTGGCGCGCAAGCCTCGGTCCGCGCGTGCGTTGATTCACGCCGCTTATCGACGGACTCAGGACTCGCCCAGGCTGGCCTTCAGCGCCGCCATTTCCTCACTCAATCGACGGACCGTGTCTTCCAAGGCGGCCACCCGCTCCGCCAGGCCTTCACTACGCGGCGCGTGAACTATCGGTGCCAAGGCCGCCGCCGAGTCGATGTGACCGCTGAACAAATGCGCGTAACGCGACTCGCGCGCAGCGGGCGCGCGGGGCAAACGCGCGACGAAGGGACCGTCAGCGCGCGTCATGAGCAATTCCAGCGCAGCCTCCACTGCCTGCCCATCGGCGAACTCGCACAAACGCTGAGTATGAGCGCGCAACTCGCCGGGTGTCTGTGGCCCACGCAGTAACAGCACGCAGACCATGCCGAGTTCTTGAGTGGTGAACTTGAGTCCGCTGAATTCAGTATTGCAGAAACGTTGCTTGTACTTGGTCACGCGGCCGCCATAGCCACCGCGATCGCTGACCACATGAGCCTTGACGAGACCGTCCAACGTTTCCTGCACGACGTTCGCCGACAGCTCCAGGACAGGATCGCGATTGGTCTTCTGATTACAGGCGGCGATCAGTGCGTTCAGCGACAGCGGGTATTGATCCGGCGTGGTGATTTCCTTTTCGATCAGTACGCCAAGCACGCGCGCTTCAAGCGCCGTCAATACATGCCTCACGCGGCGCCGCCGACATCGGCGAAGCGGGGTTCGCGTTTTTGCAATGCCGCATTGACCGCCTCGATTTGATTGGCTGAGCCCAGCAAGGTCAACTGCAGTTCCTCTTCCAACTTAAGTCCAGTGCGTGCATCGGCGCGCCAGGCTTCGTTCAACAAACGCTTGGAAGCCTGGATGGCATGGGGTGATCGGGCGGCGATGCCGCGCGCCATGTCCATGGCCAGCGCCAGCGGATCGTCCGCGATGCGGGTGATCAAACCGAGTTGCAGCGCTTCGGCGGCTTCCACCACGCGGCCAGTCAAGGTCAGTTCCTTGGCAACATCGAGACGCACGAGATCCGGCAGGGTTTGGGTCAAGCCCATGTCTGGCACCAGGCCGTATTTGATTTCCATCACCGACATTCGCGTAGTGGGCGCGGCAATGCGGATGTCAGCGCCTAGCGCAATCTGACAACCGCCACCAAAGGCCACGCCGTGCAAGGCCGCAATCACCGGCACCGGTGTCGACTTCCACACATAGGCCGAACGCTGCGCGCGATTGTCGGGGCCGCCGTCGCGGGCCAGCAGCGTATCCATCACCGCGCGCGCGTTAGCCGGGCCCTTCAGCATTTCGGCCATGATGGAGAAATCAAGTCCGGCGCAGAAACTCGGGCCATTGCCCGACAACACCACGACGCGTACAGCCGGATTATTGGCCAGCGCCTCGCCGGCGGCGTTGATGGCGTCGAACATCTCCAAGCTCAGGGAATTGTGTTTATCCGGCCGATTGAAGCGGATGTCGGCGATGCCATCGGCAACGCTGACCGTGACGAGGTCGCTCATGGGTGTGCTCCGTAAAGTCAGGTTGCGGAAGTGATCCGCGAACGCATGAGGTCAATGCGATCGTTACCGAAATACATGTCGTCGCCATCGAGAAACAGCGTCGGCGAGCCATAGCCGCCGCGCGCCACCACTTCCTCGGTGGCCTGGCGCAAACGCTCCTTGCACGATGGGCTGGCGATACCGTCGAAGAACTGTTCGCGCTCGAAGCCGACGCTCAAGGCAATCTTGGCCAGCTCTTCGTCCTGCGAGATATCGGCAAGATCGGTCCAGTAGCGCTTGAACACCGCGCGCGCATAAGGCACCAGCACACCAGCATCGAGCGCCAGATAAGCGCCACGCATGGCCTTCACGCTGTTGACCGGAAACACGGGCGGCGGAAAGATGATCTTGAGGCCGACCAGGCGCGCCCAGTCGGCGAGATCCTTGCGCATATAGGCGGCCTTCAACGGCACTGGCGTTTCGCGCGATTGATAGACGCTGGGATTGACGGTGTTGAAGATGCCGCCGACCAGGATCGGACGCCAGAGGATCTCGACATCCAGATCCACCATGCGCGTCTGCAGGTATTCAAAAGCGAGATAGGTCCAGGGACTCGAACAGTCAAAAAAACATTCGATGCGATGACGCATGGCACTCACCTTGTTTAGTCAGCATGACAAGAATTGATCACGGCAGCTCGCACACCACCCGCCCCATCACGCGTCGCGCCGCGATGGTGTCGAGTGCTGGCAGCAAGTTTTCGAAGGGCAGTCGCGCATGCACATGTGGTAGCAGTTTGCCGCTCGCCGCCCATTGTTCGAGGGCCGCGTTGACCGCGCGCCCACCGGCCGGATACACGCGCCCGTATTCACCGGCGCGCACGCCGATGATGGCGTATTGCTTCAACAGCGCGTGATTAACCGTAGCAGTCGGAATGCGACCACTGGCAAAACCGATCACCAGCATGCGGCCAAAGGGCGCGATGCAATGCAACGACTCGTCGAAGACGTCACCGCCGATGGGATCGAACACTACATCCGCGCCGCGCCCATCGGTGCAGGCCTTGACCGCCTGACGGAAACCGCCCGCCGCATAGTCGATGACTGTCGCCGCGCCCTTGCTCGCGACCAGCTCGAGTTTCGCCGCGCCAGCCGCCATGCCAATCACGCGCGCGCCCAGCGCGTGACTGAGTTCGACGGCAGCCAAGCCCACGCCACCCGCCGCGCCGTGCACCAACACGGTCTCGCCAGCCTGCAAGCCACCACGCACCACCAGGCCGACATAGGCGGTCTTATAGCCGATGATGAAAGCCGCGCCATGGGCATAGTCGAAATTATCCGGCAGCTTCATACAGTCGCGCTCTGCGGTCACCACCTGTGCGGCGGCCGCGCCAGCGCGGATGGTGCCCATCACGCGATCGCCAGGCTTGAAGCGCTCAACACCTTCACCCACCGCGAGCACGTCGCCGGCGAATTCGGCACCGGGCGTGAACGGCAAAGGTGGCTTGTATTGATATAGCCCCTGCACCATCAACATGTCGGGAAAGCCGACCGCGAAGGCGCGATTGCGCACCAGAATTTCGCCGCTCTCGGGCGCGCGCGACGCGACCTGCGCCATCACCAGATCGTGATAATCTCCAAACGCATGGCAGCGCCAGGCGCGGTGACTCGATGTGGTCTCGCTCATGCGTCAGCTATCCCCTAGAACGGCAGGCATCATAATCGGAATCATAATGATCACGTTATCCAAACAGGCGAGCGATCTGGCCGACATCTTGAAGGCGCGCAAGGACACCGTCGGCGTCGCGGAATCCTCCACCGGCGGACTCATCTCGGCCAATCTGCTCGCGGTACCCGGCGCCTCGGCCTACTTCCTGGGCGGCACGGTCATCTACACCCTGCGCGCCCGTCGCGAGCTGCTCGGCATCGACAAGATCACGCTCGACAGACAGCAACCATTGACCGAGACCTATGTCACGCTGTGTGCCCAAACCATACGCGAACGCCTCAAGGCGACCTGGGGCATCGCCGAACTCGGCGCTACCGGTCCGGCCGGCACTTCTTATGGTCATCCACCGGGCATTTGCGTGTTAGCAGTGGTCGGCCCGGTCACCGTCACGCGTCGCCTTGAAACCGGCAGCGCCGATCGCGAAGCGAACATGCAGACCTTCACGCGCGCCGCCTTGGAGTTGCTGCACGAAGCGTTGGAGCAGTGCCGCTGAGTGAGTGTCATGGAAGCTTCATTTTGGCAAAGTCGGTGGGCGGCCAATCAGATCGGCTTCCACGAAACTGACGTGCATCCCATGTTGCTCGCCCACGGCGCGAGTCTCGGCGCCGCTGGTCGTGTGTTCGTGCCGCTGTGTGGAAAATCGCATGACATGCCCTGGCTGCGAGCGCAGGGCTTTGAGGTGATCGGTATCGAATTGGCGGATATCGCCGTGCGCGCGTTCTTCGCCGAGCACGGCATGACACCTGCCCACGCCAGGCTTGAGGCCTTCGAAGAATTCAGTGCCGAAGGCTACCGGCTACTGTGCGGCGACTACTTCGCCCTCACCCACGCAATGATCGGCCCCTTCACCGCCATCTACGATCGCGCCGCCCTCATCGCCCTGCCAGCGGATATGCGGCGTGATTACACCGTCAAGATGACCGAACTCGCCGCACGCGGCACGCGCATGCTGCTGGTCACAGTGCAATACGACATCAGCGTAAGCGCGCCGCCGCCGTTTGCAGTGACGGCCGCTGAAGTGACGACGCTGTATGGCGACGCTTGGGCGATCGAGGATCACGGCTCGCGGACGGCGGAAGTGAAGGGACAGGCGGCGACCGAACAGGCGTTTATGTTGACGCGTCTGTAATCACTTGCGCTGTGGCTCCACCCAGATCGCGTCCCAGTGCGGGTAGTCACCCACCCGCTGCACGATCTTCTTGCGTACCGGATTCGCCACGATGTAACGAGCGATACCGGCCAGGTCTTCGTCGTCACGTAGCGCATGTTCGAAATAGCCCTGCTGCCAGATGGGCCCACGCCGCTTCGCGCTACGATTTACCGCCACGGCGGTGCGGCCCTTCAACATTTTGACCATGATGGCGAGCGAGTGGGTATGTCCCAAGGACAGCAGCCAATGGAGATGATCAGGCATTACTACCCAGGCCAGGGACGACACCAGTGCACTGTCGTGCAGACGCCGCATTTCGTTGACGACCTGGCGTGCGCAGGCGAAGTCAGCAAAGACCGGATAGCGTTCGAACGTAGTGGTGGTGAGGAAATAGATTTGCCCGGGAAGCGATACACGTCCCCGATGTAAATGCGCGTAGACCATCCTTGGCATCCTGTGGTGTCGCGACATCCTGTCGCTGGATGAAGATAGCTCGCCAGCTCGATATTTGAAACTGCTGCGCTGATAGGCCTCTGCAATGAATGTCAGACTGAAGTCTGACCCACAATGCTCAGGCACGACCCTGGTGGCCTGCCATGTCGCTGCCTCCCTCTGTGGGTCAGACTAATGAATGTCAGACTGAAGTCTAACTTACAGTGCTCAAGCACGACCCTAGTAGCCTGCGGTGCCGCTCCCTTCCTCTGTGGGTCAGACTTCAGTCTGACATTCATCCCAGAACCACAGCAGCCGGTCAGACTTGCATCCATCATTCTTTCCAGAGCCTCAGCCTCGCCAGTATCATGTCGACCTCTTTCCAATCGCAGCGCGCACAGGCATCGCCATGGCCCTACCCACACTCTTCATCGACGGCGAACACGGCACCACCGGGCTCGAAATCCGTGGGCGACTGCGGGCGCGCGGCGATGTCGAGGTGGTGAGTCTGCCGCGCGAGCGGACCAAGGATGAGGCGACCAAACGTGAAATAGTGAACGCGGTTGATCTCGTGATCTTGTGTCTGCCGGATGACGCCGCCAAGGCCACGGTGGCGATGATCAACAATCCGCGCACCGCCGTCATCGATGCCAGCACCGCGCATCGCACCGCTTCGGGCTGGGTGTATGGCTTTCCTGAATTGAGCGATGGTCAGCGCGATGCCATCGCGGGCGCGCGGCGGGTGGCGAATCCGGGCTGCTATCCGACCGGCTTTCTGGCCCTGGTGCGGCCGCTACGCGAACAAGGGGTATTGGCGGCTGATGCGCATTTGTCGGTACACGCGGTGTCCGGCTATTCCGGTGGCGGACGCAAGATGATCGAGACCTATCAGCAGCCGGCAAGCCAGACATCGCCACAGAACTTCGCTGCCTATGGTCTCGACCTCAAGCACAAACACCTGGCCGAGATGCGCAGCCACGGGCTGCTCGATCATCAGCCGGTGTTCTCACCTTCAGTCGGTTATTTCGAGCGTGGCATGCTGGTGTTTGTGCCGCTGCACTACGCACAGTGCGCAGGCATCGTCAGTGGCAAGGCGCTGCATGATATCCTCGCCGCCCATTTCACCGCTCAGCCCTTCGTCTCAGTGCGGCCATTGAATGACGAGAGCGCGCTGCGCGAAGGCAGCTTTCTCGAACCCGAGGCGCTCAATCACAGCAATCGATTGGAGTTGTTCGTCTACGCCAACGACGCCGAACAGCAGGCCATGCTGGTTGCGCGTCTCGACAATCTTGGCAAGGGTGCGAGTGGCGCGGCGCTGCAGAACATGAATCTCATGTTGGGTCTGGCGGAAGGCACCGGTCTCTAGAGCGACGGCACTTCTATCAACTCAGCGTCGGCACCGTGTCGGGCCCGTGGCCGACCAGCGCCACGATGCGCCATGCGCCGTCGCGCTGCACCAGGGTATAGGTCGCGCCCAAGGTTTCCAGCACACTTCCGTCGGCGCGATAGCGTGTCCAATGCATGGCCGCCAGCGCCACGCTCGGCGCGACCGTCTTCACCGATAGACCCCTATAGGCTGAACGCGCGAAGTGTTGTTGGCGCAGGCGATCGAGCATCATCGCGAAAAAGGTGTCGAACGCGGCCGTATCGGCCAGCACCTGTGCGCCCTGTGCCATCACCACCATGGCGGGCAATTGGTAGAGCGCACGGAAGCGCGGCAGATCGCCGCTGCCAAAAGTTTCGGCTATCTCGTCAAAGAACGCCGCGATGGCATCGAAATTCGAATCTTTGCTCACATTGGTTCTCCCTTACTGTCAGGCCGCCACCACCGCACCGCCTCTCGTCAGTCCTCGCCCGCGTGCCCGCGATAACAGGAATACCGTCACCCACACGTTGACCAGATTCCAACCAATACCGTGCACGAAAGCCAGCGTGTAGGAATGGCTCACGTCAAAGATCGCGCCCGAACCCCAGCCGCCAAAAGCCATGCCGATGATAGTCGCGAAAATGATCAGACCGATGCGCCCGCCGGCCTGCGCTTCGGGAAAATATTCACGCACGATGAGCGCATAGCACGGCACGATGCCGCCCTGGAACAGGCCGAACATAGCGGCGGCCACATACAAGGCCACCAGCCCCTCGGCCGGCAGAAACATGAGCAGCGCCACGCCTTGCAGGATGCCGCTGATCAAAAGCGTGCGCAGGCCGCCCAGCCTATCGGAGAGCTGGCCGAAAGCGAGGCGACTGACAATGCCACAGGCCAGCATCACGCTCAGCATCTCGGCGCCGCGCGCCGCGCCGAAGCCGCGATCGGCACACAGCGACACCAGATGTACCTGCGGCATGGCCATCGCCACACAGCAGCCGACCCCGGCCAGACACAACAAGGCCGTCAATGAAGTTGGTGTCAGCCCAAGCTCGGACGGCGAACCGGCCGAGCCGCCGTAACTGGCCGCGACCGCAGCACGTTCCGGCTTAGGCCGGAGCATCCATACCAGCGGCAACATCACCGCCACGCTTACGATGCCCATGGTGATGTAGGTGTGACGCCAACCATCGCTTTCGAGCAAGTGATACAGCGGCCGCGGCCACAGTGCGCCGGCCACGTAATTGCCGCTCGCCGCGATCGCGACGGCCAGACCGCGACGCTTGATGAACCACTTCGAAATGTCGGCCAGCAGCGGGCCGAAGGTCGCCGCACAACCGAACCAGCCGATGGCGATATGCATGAGCGAGAACAACACATAGTTCGGCGCATGGGCCGCGCCGTAGAAGGAGGCGCTCAAGGCCAGCACACTGCCCGCCATCGGCCGCGCCACGCCATACCTGTCGACCAGCTTGCCAGTGACGATGCCGCCGACACCGAAGCCCAGCATGACCATCGTAAAAGGCAGCGAGGCGCCGGCGCGGGAAATGGCGAAATCGACCTGAAAGGCCGGCAAAGCCACCACCACCACATACATGCCGGCACTGCCGACCGTGGTCATGGCCAGGCAGGTGAACAAACGCGCCCAGGCGTAATTGGAATCAACAGCTGCGGTGTTGCTCATGCACTCCCCCAAGAAAGATCTACGCGCCGTGCAGGCGTCTCATGCTTTTTTTGCTGGTGCCTGCGGTGGATTTTCCACTGCCGTGCACTAGGTCATCAAAACGCGCCGAGCCGCGACAATACGCGAAAACGCGTGTGCTTCACATGCGAGTCTGCACTTCATCGCCGCAGCGACCGTAGCGATATAACAAAGCCGGCATCACCAGCAAATTCAGCAAAGTCGAAGAAATCAGGCCACCGATGATGATGGCCGCCATCGGCCCCATGATTTCGCGGCCAGGGTTGTCGCTGTCAATGGTCAGCGGCAACATCGCCAGCGTCGTTACCAGCGCGGTCATGAGTATCGCCGGCAGGCGTTCGCGTGCACCGCGCACCGCCGTGTCGAGATTCCACACACAGCCCTCACGGCGCACCAGGTGTTCGTAATGCGAGACCAGCATGATGCTGTTGCGCACCGTGATGCCGAACAGGGTGACGAAACCCACCATCGATCCGACCGACACCACACCGCCACCCAGCACCACCGCCAACACACCGCCGAGCAGGGAGAACGGCAGGTTCACAAGGATCAGCAGCAGATAGCACAGTCGACCGACCGCCATATAGATCAGCAGCAGCACGCCCAGCCCAGCCAGCGCGGCGTGGGCGATCAGATCGCGTCGCGCCTCGGCCTGCTCCACCGCCGCGCCGCTGAACTCGGCGTGCACGCCCTGGCGAAATTGCGGGTCGGCAAATACGCGCTCGCGCAAGGTCTGCATGAAGCTGCCGAGGTCACGGCCCTCGACATTGGCCGTTACCACCTGCAGACGCTGCGCGTCACGATGCAGGATGTTGTAACGCCCGGCGCTCTGGCTTAAGTCTGCCACTTGGCGCAGTCGCACCGGCCCGCCCTCGTCGGCCGCGATGATCAGATCGCCGAGACGCGTGGCGTCGCCACGCGTCGCGCTGTCGAGCAGCAGCGTGACAGGTAGACGACGATTGTTGGCCTGCACTTCGTTGACCGCCAGTCCGCTATAGGCGCTCTGTACTGACTCCAGCACCGCGCGCGCCGACAAGCCATAGCGTGCCAGGCGCGTGACATCGAGCGCGATGCGCAGATTGGGCGTCTCATAGGCCGAGCGCACGCGCACATTGACCGCGCCCGGCACGGCGCGCATGAGCGCACTCAATGCCAGCGCCTTAGTATCCAGCACATCGAGATCGCTGCCGTAGAGATTCACCACCACCGGCGCGGTGTAGCCCGAAATGGTCTCGTCGATACGTTCGGTGAGAAAGGTATTGGCTTCAAAGGTGATGCCGGGATAGCTCGCGAGGATGACGCGCAACTGCTCGAGGACGTGTTGCTGGGCGGTGCCACTCAAGGGACTAAGAGCGATTTCGTATTCGCTGTAGTGGCTGCCATACGTATCGGCGCCGCGTTCAGCGCGCCCGGCCCATTGCGAGACCGATGCCACGCCTTCGATACCGAGAAAACGCTTGGTCAGATTGGTGCCCATGCGCAAAGACTCGTCGAGACTGGTGCCGGGTAGGCCGGTGGTGTGAACGATGAAATGCCCTTCGCGCAGATCGGGAAGGAAGCGCGCGCCCAAGCCTGGCAGCAGGGCCGCCACCGCCAGCACGCACAACACGCTCAGCGTGACGGCTGCCGCCGGCCGCTTGGCGAAGGCGCGCACCGCCGCGCCATAACGGGGATTCAACCAGCGGAACACCGGCGCCTCGCGCGCCACCGTGCGAGTGTCGCCAAGCAGGCTCACGCACAAGGCCGGCGTGACGGTGATGGCGACCAACAGTGAGGCCAGCACGGCGAGGATGTAGGCCAAGCCCAACGGTGCGAACAAACGCCCGCTCACACCGCCCAAGGTCAACAAAGGCACGAACACCAGCGCAACAATGAAGCTCGCATAGACCACCGAACCGCGCACTTCCAGCGAGGCGCCGAGCGCAACCGCCGCCAGATCCTCGCCCGCTTGCGCCTGGCGCAGACGGCGAAAAATATTCTCGGTGTCGATGATGGCGTCATCGACCACTTCACCGAGCGCAATGGCAAGCCCGCCGATCACCAGCACGTTGAGATTGATGCCGCAGTCGATCAAGACAATCACCGCCGTCAGCAACGAGAGCGGAATGGCGAGCGCCGAAATCAGCGCGGCGCGCAGGTTGTGCAAGCCGACCAGCAACACTGTCAGCACCAGCACACCACCCATGAGCAGATGGTGCGCGATATCGCCGCTGGCGGTAGTGATGTAGTCGGCCGGCACGAACAGACGTGAATGCAACCTCACCTTCTGCTCGGCCAGCGTTGGCGCCAGATCGGCGAAGACCTCGTCGAGCTTGTTGGAGACCGTCAGCGTATTGGCACCGAGTTGACCGATGACCATCATCACCACCGCCGCGCGCCCGCCGATCTGCGCGGCGCTGATGCGCGGCAACGCGCCCCAGTGCACATCGGCGACATCGCCCAGGGTAACGGCGCCAGCCTCATCGAAACGCACGCTAGCGGCCGCCAGCGACTCGGGCGTCAGCCTTGCACCGCCACCGCTAATGGCGATCTGTTGATTGCTGTTCTCGATCACGCCGACGGCGAGATCAGCGCTGGCGTTGCGTGCGGCGTTCACCAGGTCTGGCATGCCAATGCCAAGCCGCGCCATGGCGGCGTCGCGCGGCGCGATGATGAGCGCGCGCGAAGCACCACCGAAGACATTGACGTCCGCCACACCCGGCACGCCCCGCAGGCGCGGCACCACCACCTGTTCGGTCAGATCACGTAGGCGCAGCGCATCGTCGTCATCGGCCACCAGACCGATGGTGCGCACCGTCGCCGACGACGAAGCGAGCGGCGCGATGACCGGCACACCTACGCCGGCGGGCAGCACAGCCAGGGCACTGGTGAGACGCTCGGTGACCTGGTTGCGATTGCGGTAAGTGTCGCTGTTGTCGCTGAACACCAGGGTCAGGACAGATAAACCCAGAATCGACTCCGAGCGTTGATGATCGAGATTGATGAGACCACCGAGCGCGGCTTCCAGTGGTTGCGTGACCAACACTTCGACCTGTTCGGCGGTGAGGCCCGGTGCCTCGGTCTGCACGATGACGAGTTTGGGTGCAAATTCGGGAAAGATGTCGAGGCCGGTGCTGGACAGCTTGAACACGCCGTACACCACCAGCGCCGCAGCCGCGACCAGCACCACCGCGCGGCGCGCTATGGCGAAACGGACCAGTGCGCTCAGCATAGGCGTGCTGCGAACGAGGATGCGCCGCGCACCTCAGTCGTCATCCTCGGCAGGAATGCGTTGGCGCAATTGCTCGGCAAGCAAGGTCTGCGCGCCGCGCACCACCACGGGCGTGCCGCTCTCCAGACCGTCGGCTACGATGACGCCGAGACCATGGGTGACTGCCGCCGGCAGGCGGCGACGTTCGAATTCTCCGGGCGCGATCTCGACAAAGAACCATTGCACGCCGGCATACCAGACCAGGGCGGAAGCCGGCAACAACGCGCCGCTCACCACCTCAGCATGCTGCGGTACCCACACGCTGACGCGCATGCCGGCACGCAGACTGGCGTCCTCGACCAGCGCGATCCAAGTCGCGGCGGACGTCGTGCCCAGCGCGGTCGGCGCCGCGCCCAAGACACGCGCGGTCCCGGCCTTGTCGCGCTGCTCATCGCTGGCGACGAAGATTTCAGGCGGCGCAACGGCGGCGGCAAATTCCACCAACTGCGCAGCGCCGGTGGCAAGCATCGCTTCGAGCCCGTCGCTCGCCGCCAGGCTCGCGCCCCAACGCGCACGCACGGCCGCATCGCTCTGCGCCTCTTGGGCGGCACGTGTCACAGCGATGTCAGCTTCGCGCCGCACGCTCACTTCCAAGGCATTCAATTCGCGCGTTACAGCAATCTCACCCCGCGCGGCGTAGCCGCGCAGTTTTTCCAGTCGCGTGCGCTGACTGGCCAGCAGATCCTGTTGCGCATGGAGCGCGCTGCGTGCCGCGCGTCGTGCGCGCCAGGCCGCCAACAGTTCGCCGCCATCGAGCACGCGCCCTGGCGTGTGTTGCTCGACACTGACGCTGGTGGTCTTGACCGCTTGCGAATCAATAGCGGCCAACGCGCGCGCCGCAGGATCGAGATGAAGATGGGCGGGGCCGGTCGATGTACTGACCGGCGCGCGCGGCGCAGCGTCATCATCCGTCACTTTATGGGCCTGCGTCGCCACGGCTTCCTTCACGTCCGCCATGCGCCACAGCCAGCTCGCGCCTAGGCCCAGCGCCATGCCGAACACCAGCAGCCCGATACGCTTCATGGTTGCGTCTCCTGCGCCGTGCCATCTTCGGCATAGAGTTCGATGAGATAGCGCGCGAAGGGCGCGTCGTCGACGGGCACACGGGCCGCCATTTCAAGTGCTGCGCGCGCTCGTCGTGTCAGTGCCACACTGCGTGCAAGACGCGTCGCCACTGCGGCCTGTTGCAGGCCAGCGCGCGCGACCACCCGTTTGTCGACGATACCTTCCTGCGCGTGCGCCCGCAGGGCCTGCACACTCGCGTCGATGTCATAGGCGACCGCCTGCGTCGCCTGATCATTGGCGAGCGCCGCCTGCCACTCGGTCCAGGCCGATTGCACGCTGGCGATGGTGGCCGACTGCACCGCGTAGAAATGTTCGCGCGCCGCATCGCGCGCCGTGCTGGCCTTGTTAATGGCAGCGCTGTGATTAGCGAACAAAGGCACCGCCACACCCCCCACCAGCGACCACACGCTATCGCCCTGATCGAAGAAATAGCCGGGCGAGAGATGGATTTCGGGGTATTGCTCAGCGACGGCGAGGGCCAGTTCGTGTTCCGCCTGATCGTAGTTGGCCAGTGCACGCAACACCTGCGGATGCTGACTCAAGGCGCGCGCCTGCAGATTGCCGTAGTCGAGCGTGTCGTTGGCGAGCGGCGGATTTAAGTGGAGCTGGCTCAGCGCTGCCGGCGGCAGTGCGAGCGCTTGCGCCAGTGCCGCCTCGGCCAGCGTCTGGGCGCGTCGTTGATCGAGGCGCGCGAGTCGCGCGTCATTGGCTTCAAGTTCCAGCGTCTGCCACTCAAAGGCGTATTCAACGCCGGCGGCGACCTGCGCACGCGCACTCGCCACCAGCGCCGCGCGCGCCTCGCCTTCGCGCTCGGCGAGTGTCGCCAGTGTGCTTTGTTCGATGACATCCAGCGCGGCCGTGAGGGCCATATCGCGCGCCTGCCAGGCCTGCTCCAGTAGCGTGATGCGCGCGCCAACAATCGCGACATCGGCCAAAGCCACCGCGATGCGACGGCGGGATTGCGGGCTCAGAGAAAAATCGATGCTCGGCCCGACGCTCCAATGGGAGGACTGGCCGTGGCCCTTGTCGCCATGGTGATCGATAGCAAGCGAGACACTGGGATTGGCGCGTTGCGCGGCCAGCACACCCTCGGCGGTGGCGGTGGTCACGCTTGCGCGCGCCTCATGCACTGTCAGACTGCGCAGCGCTGCGGCCAAACCGAGCTGGGCGGGCGTCCATGCGGCCAGCGGCCAGTTCGTCACCGCACCGAGTCGCAGGAGTTGCTGACCCAGTGGCGCGTCGTCGAGACGCTGCCGCGCGTGCGTATCGACCACATGCTCACGATCGAGCGCGGCGGCTTCATAACGTTGCAGCGCGCAGCCGGCGTTCAACATCACCATGACCACCAACGCGCCCCCCGCTATGACGGCGCGACGCGGCGCGGCACGCGGTTTAAAAATGGCGGGGGCACATTCAAGCCAGTCACGGCCAGCGCGGCGCTCTAGCGCCGCGCCGTCGGCGAGACGTCTCACACGCTCTTGTCGAAGACCTGCGGGGCCTGCTGTTTGACCTTGGCGTCCTTGGTCCAATAACGCTTGGCCCAGATGCCGTCATAGGCCTCGTTGCCTAGCGGCATGCGCCAGCTGCGCACTTCGGCCTCATGCAAGGCCACCGAGCACAGTGCGCGCGGTTGATCGTCGGTGCCGTCGACATAGGCATTGGCATCGTTGACCGGAATATAGCGCTGCGCGATGCGGCGGTAACGATCGCGCCAGGCGTCGTCGTTGCCGACTTCGAAATCGATGCTGGCGCGGCCGCGCACCACCACCTTGCGATAGGGAATCACCGGCTCGTCGATGCTGAGTGCGACGCGCTGATCGTGGCGAATATGGCGTAGCCACTCGGAATGCTGGCGCGGCGTGAACCAGATGCGGCCTTCCTCGTGGATGAACCAGATCGGCGTGACCAGCGGCGCGCCGTCCTGGTCGACGGTCGCGATGTTCATGATGAGATTGGAACCGGCGAGGAAACTATCCCGTTCGGCGTCGTTCAATTTTGGCATGGTGTATCTCCCCTGTGAGTGGGGTCGATTACAACGCACTTGACCGTGGAAATGCAAAAGCGCGGCGGCGCTTCACCGCGACTTCAGTTTAGGCATCGGTAATGCATCGGTCTTCAGCGCCGGCGGAGTGTCCTTGGCGGGCTTGGCCGGCCATTCCTGCTTCTCGATGATGTCGCCCATCTTCTTGCCCGGCACGAGCTGGCCTTGATAGATGAGAAAGCGACCACCGGCATCGTCATCGACCGTCGGACTCTCGATCCAGATCCACAGATGCCCTGAGACGGTGTCGAGGATCAAAGCCTTCTCGGCGCCATAGCCCTCACCAGGATCTATCGGGATGGCCTGATAGCGACCTTCTGATCCCGCCATTACCACAGCGCTCACGAACCACAGGCAGACGGTCACAACAATTCGTTTCAGCATCGCTTCGCTACTCTTTTGAATGGCGGCGGCGCGTCAGCGCTGCGCGACCGCCGCGCCATAAACCAGGCGTGACGGCGGTTGCAAGGCCAGGGTCTGAAAACCGCCGAATAGACGCGCTTGCGCCCACGGTAAGATGTCGACCAGCAATTCCGCCGCGTTGCCCAATGCCGGCATAGACAGACTGACAGTATCGCCTTGGCCGTTGACGGCCAGTTCGTATTTGTCGCCCTTCGCAACGGGCCGCGCCGGCATGCGCCAGTCGATGACGACACCGCGCCGCGCGGCGGCATACAACTGTTTGACCAGTGCGCGCACATCGGCCAGCACCGCCTTGCAGGCATTGTCGTACAGAACGTGATGACGAACTTCGTCCTGTACACAGACGAGTCCATCAGCATTAGACAAGGAAGACACCAAGCGTGGTGTGGGCGCCGCCATCGGTTTGGGCGGCGTGACGGCATGATGGGCAGTGAGCGACGCGGCCAGCATGGCGCTCACTGCCGGCGGCGACTCGCCTTGGGCCGAAGCGAGGGTCGGCCCACCACAACCATCGACAGCGCACAGGCGGCGCAGTATCGCGCGCTCCAAGGCCGGACGGCCTTTGGCTTGCGGTGCGGCGACGATGAATTGACGGGCCGGACGCTGGCCGATCACCACGCGCAGCACGCTGCCGCGATCGACGACCAGTCGCACCGGTGCGCCGGCGCGGGCTGCGACAGCGGCACCTTGCAGGCGGCCAACGTAAGCCTGAGCCCCTGTGCTCCAGGCGGCGGCTTTCCGTTCGGATTTTTTACCCTGGCCGGCCTTCCCGCTAGGGCGCGCGACAGCACGATGGACCGCCACCAGTTCCGCCACGGCCGCTTCAACGAAGGCGACGCGGGTCGCGGCCGAGGCCTTGGACAATTCCGGGGCAGCACTGGCTAGCGATTGCTGGCTGGACAAAGCGGTCGCCGCTGTCGCCCAGACCAACAAGGCGCCGCCGCACAGAGCCAGCATCAAGGCCGAAAAGGATCGTGCGAAATTCATGACGGGCTTAGCGGCCGTCACGGCGAGTTATTGACCATCATGCCGCGAGGGCGGTCAATCGAGGTCGAGAAAAGTCTGCAGAATGAAATAGTGATCGTCGAACAGGCCTGCCGGTCGCAGCGCCGCGATCGGCACCCAGGCCGCCGCCACTGCGTCATCGGCACCGACCGCAAGCGGTGGCGCTGGCAGCGCGTCCAGCACGAAGCGAAAGCCGTGGGTGATGGTGCGACCCCGTTGTGAGCGCAGCGGATCGTCGAACACGCGATGAGCACGGATGGCGTCCTCGCCAAGCACGATGCCGGTCTCTTCGCGCAGCTCACGCAGGCAGGACTGCGCGATGGTCTCGTCGAGATCAATGAAACCGCCGGGCAGCGCCCACTGGCCTGCGCCGGGCATCTGACCCCGCTCGATCAACAACACCTGGTCGCACCAGGTGGCGACACTGTCGACCGTCACGAATACCGGCGGATAGGGCGCCGCATGCCAGGCTCGGCGATAGCTGGCGAGAAAAGCTGCTTCGTCGGCGATGTGCTGAAAGGGCGCGCCACTCGCGCAGTCTTGTAACTGCGCGAGCACTGCCGATGGCACGATCGCGGCGAGCCGCACCCAGTCGGGGCGTGCCGTGCCGAGCAGGCAATCCCGCGCCACGGCCTCGGCTGCCGCCAGCTTCACTTCGCCCGCCGCACGCTGCCAGTCGGCCGGCAACGGCAGGCTGGTGCTAGCGCCTGCTTGATCGGCGATCACGATCACCGTGCCGCCGCCGACTGCCGCACTGACCGCTGCGGCGGCCGCCGCTGCCCAGCGGGCCGACTCATAGCGACGGTCGCGCAGCATGACGATGGTGATCTCGGCCTCGTCGAGACCGGCCGTCAACATACGGCTGCGCGCGGCGTTATCGAAGGGCTGGGCCGGCGATGGCGCGTCGTCGGCATTCAGCACCAGCAGCACCACCCGGCGGGCCAGACTGCGCGCCTCAGCGATGGCCGCGAAATGGGCGCGGGTCGGCGGCTGACAGCGCGCACAGACCACCGCGATGTCGAACACCCTCAGGTCGCCGCGCGCAGATGGTTGAGCGCCGCCGCGTGCAGGGCACCACTGGCGGCCGCGATGGCCCGCCCGCCGCTGCGCATGGGCTTACCCGACCAGTCGGTGACTACACCGCCGGCGGCTTCGATGATCGGGATCAGCGGCGCGACGTCATAAAAGCCGAGATTGGCTTCCACCACCAGATCGACATGGCCGGCCGCCAGCAGGCAATAGCCATAGCAATCGGCGCCGAAGCGCGTCAGTTGCACGGCTTTAACCAAGGCATTGAAGGCGTCGAGTTCGACACCCGGCGCGAACATCTCGGGTGTGGTCGAGAACAATGTCGCGCTGGCCAGTGAGCGATCGCCGCGACAGCGGAGTTGCGTGCGCCGACCGTGGCTGAACAGCTCGGCATGACCCGCACCGCCAATGAAGCAATCGCCGACGAAGGGCTGACTCATCATGCCGTAGCGCGGCACGCCCTCCTCCAACAGACCGACCAGCGTGCCCCAGGTCGGCATGCCACTGACGAAGCTGCGCGTGCCGTCGATGGGATCGATGATCCACGACCACACACTCGTGCCACGCTTGTCGGCTTCCTCCTCGCCCTGAATGCCATGTGCGGGAAAACGCGCCGTGATGGCCGCGCGCAAAGCGGCCTCGGCGGCCTGGTCCGCCACGGTCACCGGGTCAAAGCCGCCCGTGCCGTCTTTATTGTCGATCACGAGCGGGACGCGAAAGCGCGGCAGGGTTTCACGCGCGGCGACCTCGGCCAGGTGCTGAAAGAATTCCCAGATGGTGTCGCGATCGAGACCGGCCATGTTGTTCCGTGCAGGTTGTGGACGATGGAAGGGCGCGCATGATCGCATCGCCTCAGCGGCTTGCCAACCGCGCACGTCTAATGCCCCCCGAGCGGGCGCACATTGCGGCACAATGCCCGACCGAAATCGTTTTGAGGGGACATCCATGGCGCGTGAGTCGCAGCCCAGCGCAAAGGGACAAGCGCGGCATGCATCACTGGCCGCGAGCACATGTCGACGCGTCTGACCGCGACATCCGGGCAACTCGTGCTGCGCTGGCCACGCACCCTGCTGGTAGTACTGCTGGCGCTGCTAGCGCTGTTGAGCGCGCGCCTGCCGACGCTTGAAGTCGATGTCTCGGCGCGCACTCTGCTGGCTGACGATCATCCAGCGCTGCGTGCATGGCGCGACACCGTCCGCACTTTCCAACTTCCTGATCAGGTGATGGTGACCGTCGCTTCGCCCGGTGGCCTGCTGAATCCGGCGAGCCGCGCCCTGCTCGAACAATTGCAGAAGCAACTCGCGGCGGTGCCCGGCGTATTGGCGGTCAACTCGGTGCTGGACGTGCCGCTGGTGCAGCAGGTGCATGGCCCGCTCTCACAGCTCGAGACCAACCGTCGCACCCTGCGCAGTCCGGGTGTTGACTATGTCGCCGCCCGTCACGAGTTGATGAACAGCCCACTGTTTCGCGAAGTGCTGCTGAGCGCCGACGGTCGTAGTTGCGCGCTGCTGGTGACGCTGCGAGCCAGCGCAGCGCGCGGCCAAGATCAGCCCGTGCAAGGCCAGCTCACGGGCGCTGCCGCGCAGGGTGAGACCCTCGCGGCCATGCGCGCGGTACTGGCGCCCTACGCTGCCCATGCCGAAGTCGGTCTGGTCGGTGCGGCGGTTATCGCTGACGATGTCGCGCGCGTCGTCAGTGCCGATCTGCATCGTCTGCCGCTGTTGGTATTGGCGGTGATGCTGATCTTGATCGCGGCCGGCACGCGCCGTCCGCCTATCCTTGAATTCGCCTGCGGCGGTTTTGCGCTGGTCACCACCGCCGGTCTGTGGCAGGCCATGCATGAGGTGATCGGCATCGTGCCGGCGGCGGCGCTGCCGCTGGTCGTGGTGATCGCGGTCAGCTTGAGCTTCACCCTGCGCGTCAGCTACAAACTGCACGTCTCCTTGATCCGCAGTGACGATCCTCACACCGCGCTGGCGGCCACCGTCGAACATGCGATGGCCGCCAGCCTGCCGGCCACCGGCGTGCTGCTGCTGTTGGCCATCACGCTGAGCTTGAGTCCGCTCTACCCGGTCCACCAACTCGGTGGTCTGTTGCTGACCGGCCTGGTGTGCGCCTGGCTGGCTGCCTTCGGCCTTGGTCCTTGCCTGCTGGCGGTGGCGCGACGCCGCCCGCAGGCATTGTCACCGGTGCCGATAGTCGTCCCCGCACGCTGGTTGAGCGTTGCGCTGGCCTCGGCACTGGCGGTGGCGGCGGTTGGTGGACTGCCACGCTTCATCGAGGAAGCCGGACTGGAAAACTATCTGCCGAGCACCAGCAGCACGCGCGACGCCCTCGCGAACGCTGAAAGACGCTTCGGTGGCGCGCTCAGTTTCGACCTCGTGCTGACACTGCCGCCCACCGCCATCGCGATCGCCGCGCCCGACATTGCGGCCGACTCGGCGTATCGCGAGGCAGGCGCCGATGCGCCGAGCGATGACACCTGGTTCAACAGCGAACGGATCAAGCGCATCGAGGCCGTGCATCGCTGGCTGGAGACCCAGACCGGCGTCGGTCGCGTGCTGTCACTGGCTTCGCTGCTTGAGGTCGGACAACAGTTGAACGACGGCGTAGCCCTGAGTCCGTTTGAGTTGAATGTGCTGTACAAGCGGCTGCCGCGCGCGGTGCGCAGCGCGCTCATCGACCCCTTCGTGCAGCCTCTGCACGATCAGGCACGCATCCATGTGGGCATGTCCGAGCTGCCGCAAGGCATGACGCGCGCGGCGCTGCTAGCGCGTCTCGAGGAAGGCTTGCAGAAACATTTCAAGCTGACCGCCAAGGACTATCAAGTGAGCGGGTCTTATGTGGTCTTCGCGCAGATGGTCGATCTGCTGCCACCGACGCTGGTGGTGGTGGGCGCCCTCGGTGCCCTCGCCAGCCTCGCTCTGGTGATCTTGAGCGGACGCACTCCGCGCGCCGCCAGCCGCTTGCTGACGCCCACCTTGATCGCGGCGCTGGGCGTGATGGGTGTGGCCGGCTGGCATAGCCTGCGTCTTGATTTCCTCACGGTCTGCGCGAGTGGCGTGGCCTTCGCGCTGTTCGTACAGATCCGCACCGCCGGTCGGCGCCTGATCGAAGCGCCCGCGCCGGAAGCCCTGCAGGATGGCACCGCACCGCCATCGGTGCGCGATCCCTATGGCAGCACCGTGATTGGTCTCGGCACGGTCAGTGTCGGCGCCGGCCTCGCCACGCTTGGCACTGCCGCGTTCGCGCCGACCGCGCATTTCGGCGTGTTGTGCGGTGCGACGGTGGTGCTCGCCTTGCTCGCTTCGCAACGCGTCAGCGGTTTGCGCCGTCGCTTCGATTGAATGGGCAAGCACTGCAAGGCTTCGACGCTGCGTGCAGCGTCCATTTGCTTATCACATATCGCTGGACTATGGTCTCGGTCCCGCGCCGCGATGCGGCGGCAACGATGTAGGAAGCAGCTATGAAATCACGCACCACCCCTGTTCGTACCTCGGCTCGCGCGCTAACCCTGGCGCTCAATTTCGCGCTTGGTCTCAGCGCTGCGGTCGCCACCAGCAGCAGCGCGGTCGCCGACGAAACCTGTTTGTCGCCCTATATGGCGAAGATCGTCGGCCAGGAAGATTTCGTCTACATCTGGACCTTGGGCGTGCAAGGGCT
>JAYWAC010000298.1:0-3398 GCA_043782755.1 Pseudomonadota bacterium
TAGATCAGAGAGCAGCATGGTCGTCGATCATCTATCTCTTTGTTCGACCACCACTTCTGTGGAAATTACGTGGGGATATCTCAGAGTCTGACCCACAACGATGGAGAGTTCGCGAAAGCGTCTAGTGGACTAGATCAAACCCTTGTCGCGCAACTCGTCCTTCACATAGGCGTAATAGATCGGCGCGGCCATCAAGCCGCTCAGGCCAAAGGCCGCTTCCATGGTCAGCATCGCGAGCAACAGTTCCCAGGCGCGTGCGTGGATTTGACCGCCGACGATGCGCGCATTGAGGAAATACTCGAGCTTGTGAATGACGATGAGATAGCTCAGCGAGGCGGTCGCCAGACCGAGAGACTGGCTCAGGCTGACGGTGAAGATCATGGTGTTCGAGATCAGGTTGCCGAGTATGGGTATCAGGCCGAGTACGAAGGTCACTATCACCAGGGTTTTGGCGAAGGGCAGGGTGACATCGAAGCCTGGCAGCACCACCAGCAGATAGATGGCGGTGAACACCGTGTTGATGACGGAGATGCGCAACTGCGCGAACACCACGCGTCGAAAAGCCAGGGTCAGATGACGTGCGCGCTCGGCGAGCGCCAGCGACAGCGGGCCGCGATCGGGTCGCGTGGTCGCGCTTTCCAAGGACAGCAAGGCGCCTATCACCATGCCGACCACGATGTGCGCAAGGGCGCGCCCGACACCGGTGCCGGCGACCTGAAACACTTCGGCATGGGTGCGCAGCCAGGCGACCAGGGCCTGGCGCAATTCCTCGGTGTCTTCCGGCACGTAATCCAGCAACCAGGCCGGCAGACTGGCGCGCGAGTGTTCGATGATTTCGGCCATGCGTTGAATCAAGGCCGGCAGGTTGTCACCGCCGTTACGCATGAAGGACACCAGCGAGAGGATGGCGGCCGAAGTCGCGGCAATGACTATCGCGGCGATCAAGGTCACCGCCAATACGCGCGGCGTACCACGTTGCGTATCAGTCGGGCGCAGCAGCGGCACCAGCGCGTCGACCAGCGCGAAGATCAGCAGCCCGGCTAGCAGCGAAGGGAGCAGGTGCACTTCCAGCAGCCACAGCAAGCCGAGGCCGAACAGGATCCAGGTGGCGGCGTCGTAACGAGAGAGCGGTGGCGATGTCATCTGAGTTCCTCGCCGCCGTGGCAGCGGACAGACCGCGCCTCACGCGCGGCCTGTCTCACGAGAAGTGCGGGGCGGCAGCGCCTCACTTAGCCTTGGGCCCGTAGGCCACGAACACATTGCCCGGCATGCCCCACAGGCCGTAACCGGAACCGAAATAGACCCAGCCGTCGACCACCACCACGCCAGCGCCCTTGATCGAACCGCCCTTGGCCTTGACACCATTGACGGTCGGGAAGTCGCGCAGCGTGCTGGTGTCCCAGATGACCTTGCCGGTCGCAGGATCATAGGCACGCATGTGGCCGTCCATTGAGCCGGAAAAGATCGCGCCGGGGATCAACACCGCAGCTTGCGGCTGACCGGCGTTGCAACCAGTGATCTTGAGGCAGTCAGGCTTGGCGGCCGGGGTCTGCCACAGGGTGCTGCCGTCGGCAATGTTGAGTGCGTAGATGCCGCCCGCCGCGCCAGGTTCGCTGCGCGACTCCCACACGTCGGAGATCGGCACGTAGACGTGCTGGTCGTCGGCCGCATAGCCCCACTCGATGCCACCCAGCACGCCGCCAGGTGAGAGTCGCTTCTGCCACAACACCGCGCCTTGCGCATCGGGGTCGATGGCATGCATGACGCCCGACTTCTGGCCGGCCAGTAGCACGCGCTTGCCATTCGGCAGAGTGCGCAGGATGGCCGAAGATCCGAAGTCGATATCCGGGCCGCACTTCTTTTTCGCTATCGGGTCGGCGTTGTGCGCGACACAGGCGGCGGTGAAGGCGTCGTCGGCTGTCATCTGCTTGTGCCAGCGCATCCCGCCGGTGGCGAGATCAAGTGCGACGATGGAATCGGAAGTGTCGGCGGCCGGCGCAGAATAAGCATCACCGGTCGTGAGATAGAGTGCGCCGGCCTTAGCGTCGACCGTCGGCTGTGACCACACCGCTGCGCCGGACGGGCCCCACAACTGCGTGCCATTGCTGGCCTTGGTGGTCTTCTGCGCCGCTTGCGGAATGATGTAGGACTTCCACAAACGCTTGCCGCTTTCGAGTTCATAGGCCACCACGCTGCCGCGAAAGGTACAGCACTCATAGGTCGGCGAACCACCCGCCAGTTCTTCAAAGGACGCGAACGGCACATAGACCCGGCCTTCGTAGTAGGCAGCCGAGCCGGTGTTCATCGCCCACGGATGATCTTCCGGATGATCTTTCCACAAGAGCTTGCCGCTGTTGGCATCGATGGCGTAGACGAAGGCCTTGCGATCGCTGGCGAGCAATATCAACGAGCCATCGGCGCGCGCGAAGACCTGTATCGCGGCGCGCACCTCACCGGTCGTTGCGAATTTCCAGTGCGCGCAGCCCGTCTTGGCATCAAGCGAATAGACCCCCGTGCCGGGACCACCGATGTAGATGCGACCGCCGACCACTGCGGCCTGGGTCGAGACACTGGTACCGGCCGGAAAGCCGAGTGCCCATTTGAATTCCAGATTGCCGAGATCTGCGGGTTTCAAGCCAGCTTGATCACCCGCTTGGAAATGGCTGTTGTCGGCGTCCAGACCCCAGCCTGTCCAATGCGGTTTCTGCAAGGCGTCGGCGGTGAGCGCGGTGGGCTTTGTGCACATCGTGAGTTTTTCCGAGATCTTGGCGTCGGGCATCGTGCCCCAGGGAATCTCGGACAGATAAATTGCCACGGCACGCTTTTCGATTTCCGATAGCGCGGCGGCCTGCATGGTCATCTTGCCGCCGAGTTCGGCCGCGAAGATCTGTTCCGGCGCCATCTTGGCGAGCTGATCGCGCGGCACGGCACGCGGCACCGGCGGATCGCTGTGACAGGCGACGCAAGCTTTCTCAAAAGCCTCTTTGCCTATCGCCTTGTCATCGGCCAAGGCGCCGCTCGCAAGCAGACACATGCCGCCTAGCGCAACGAGCGTGCGCAAGATTCGGAAACCAGGTATCACGTTCCGCATCAGTATCCCCTTATGTCGTGTGTGCGGTGAGTACGTCGCGGACAGCCACGCTCCCCTCAGGGCGCGGCGACCCGCAACAAGAGCTTGCCGGTGTTGCCGCCAGTGTAAAGCGTTTTCAAGGTAGCAAGGGCGTTGTGGTGCGAGCGGACCACCGTTAGCCGACACGGGGCACGCAACCAAGGTTGAAGCCGTGAGCGATGCGTGGGCGTCAATGGTCGCGATACAGCGGCTCTGATAATCTCCATTCTGGAAAAACAGAATCATGAGCAGCGTGTCCGATCCTTTAATCTTGGCCAACCTGGTCGCC
>JAYWAC010000299.1:0-8963 GCA_043782755.1 Pseudomonadota bacterium
CAGTGAGTACTCCAGCCGCGCCGCAGCGAGGGGGTCAAGAATCGGGGCCGCGCGCCGCTAGACGTGATACGGGCGGCCAGGCTCCATGGCCGTCATCAAATTATGCAAGACGGCTTCTGGCCCAACCCGGCCACAAGCTGGCGCACGGAGAAGACCATGACTATACCGAGAATTACCAGCCTGCTGATCATGCTGGCCCTGGGCCACGATGCACGGGCCCTGCAGATGGGACAGATCAGCAGTGTGTCGGTGCGCGGTCAGCCGCTTACGGCCCGCGTCACATTGTATGGCATGTCACCGACCACCAACGCCGATCTGAGTGCGGAACTGTTGCCAGCCTTCGGTGCGCCCGCCGACAGTCTGTCGAATTTAGACATGCATGCACGCATCGAGAGCAACGAGCGTGGCGTGCAGGCCATCGTCATCACCAGCGGTCAGGCCTATGAATTGGCAATGTTGGCCGTACGCGTGCGATTGTGGGACGGCGCACATGCCATGCTGCGCTACTACGAGCTGAATATTCCTGCCGCGCCGACGCCGCGCGCCGCCCGATCTGCCCGTCAAGTTCGAGCGTCGAGTGCGCCTATTGCACCGCGCACAGTGACGCATCGCGCTCTGGACGATACATCGACCATGATGGGCTCCCTGACCTCGGGCAACTATGGTCCCGTGCGCACCGGGCAATCGCTTTGGAGCATCTTGCAAGAGACTAGGCTCGCACACGGTGACAACCGTGTGCTCATGCACGACATCGTGGCCGCCAATCCGCAAGCTTTCGTCGGCGCGGACCCGACCCGTCTACGTGTCGGCGCGATGCTGCAATTGCCGGGTGGTACGCCGATCGCCAACACAGCACCTGCGACGGTTACCAATAGGGTGGCGCGCGTCGACAAGGACGTGACCGATGCCAAGACCGCCGCACGACTCGATCGTCTAGCCGTTCAGTTTGCTGAAATACGCGCGCGCTATGCCAAACAAAAGCAGAATGAAACGTCGGCCCTCCCCACGTCGGCGACAAACGTTATACCTACTGAAACAACGAAGCGTGCGCCTATAGATGTAGCCGCTGGGCCAGCACCGATTGCGCTGCCAAGCCCGGCCCAGCCTAGGCCGACAGTGATGAAGTCGCAAAGCGCGCACAGCGACAACTTACTCGACACGCTTGAAACTTATGTCGATGGCAAGGTGCTGGTGGGATTGGGCGCAAGCTTGCTGTTCGCCGCGCTACTGCTAGGCGCGCGTTTCGGACGTCGACTGCGCAGTCGCATGGCCGATGCCGGGGTGCGCAGCGCCGATCGCGAGTTGGTGGCAGAGATAGCGCGCAAGGCCGAGAAACGCGTGCAGCTCGAAGGCGAAGTGAAGCGCATGATCGCCGGTCGTCGCGGCACCCGCGACGAAGCCACCGCCAGCGGGCTGCGACCGGTGGACCTACTGCCCAGTGGACACGCTTCGCTGGAAGACATCGAGATGCGTATCGCCCATGGCCAGTACAATGAGGCCGAGGCGATGCTCGAACAAACCATCTCCGCTACACCGAACAACCATCGCGCCAAGCTGCGGCTCGCCGAGATTTATTATTTGAACGAGCGGCACGAGGAATTTGTCGACCTCGCTGATGAGATACATCGTCAACATCGCAGCGACATCGGTGACGAGAATTGGGCACGTCTCATGCGCATGGGTAAAGTGATCGCGCCAGATCGGCCGCCGTTCAGCGGTCCCGTCGCGGTCGAAGCCGGGCGTCGCGCGCGCTAAGATTTGCCGGTTGCGCGGGCGGCAGCACCGCGACCAGAGTCGCCGGCACCACCGGACTATCGCAAGGCGATCTGACCGCCTCTACCTGAAACTATCAGTGACGGGATTCCAGCGCGTCCAGGTCGGCGCGCGCTTCGCTGTGGCCTTGCGCGGCGGCGAGCTTGTACCAATGCATGGCCTCATTCAGATTGCGACCGACGCCGGTACCGGAGCGATACATATTGCCGAGGCTGTATTGAGCTGCCGCATTACCATTGTTGGCCGCCTGCTTGAACCAAGCCATCGCTTCGCTTTCGCTGGCCGGCACGCCGCGCCCGGCGCGAATCATCTGACCGAGATTGTATTGCGCGTCGGCGTAGCCTTGATCCGCAGCGGCGCGATACCACCGCATTGCTTCCATGTCATTGCGCGGCGTGCCTTCGCCCTGGGCATAGGACACACCGAGACTATATTGCGCAACGGCACTGCCCTGCTCCGCCGCACGGCGGTACCACATCAAAGCGTCGGTGTCGTTGCGCGCCACGCCTTCACCGAAGGCATAGGCCACGGCGAGATTATATTGGGCATCGCGATTGCCCTGCGCGGCCGCCTTGCGATACCAATCGACAGCCTTGGCCTGGTCGGCACGCACGCCTTCGCCGCGATAAGTCATGTAACCGATGTAGGCCTGGGCCTCGGCGTTGCCGCCCTCGGCCAGTGCCGTGAAGATGGTCGCAGCGCGTGCGAGATCCTGGGTATCGAGCGCGGCGCGGGCCTCGGCCAGGCGGGCGGGCGGGCTATCGTTGCTGGCCACCGCCGGCGTGCTTGTGATCTGAACGGACGCCGCAGTTGCCGCTGACGCACTGGCGCCGGGCGCGCGACTGTCGGCTTGTTGCTTGGCCACGCCATCAGCACTCAAGGCCGCTTTCATGTGCGCAAACAATCCGTCCTTTCCTGGCTCGGCAGCGTCTGCTTGAGGCTTTTCGGGTGACGCTGCGGTGGCCGTCATGCCAGCCACTGCGCCGTGCGTGGCATTGCGCTCATCGCGTTCGCGCGCCGGCTCATGCTCGCTATGGGAGGACGTTGCTGCCTGTGCATCAGTGTGGGCCGGCGGGGCGGCTGCACTCACCAGTAACGATGCAGGTGCCACCGCCGCTGCGGGCGTTACCACAGACGTACGCTGGTGTTCTTGCGTGGGAGCAAGCGGCGACAAGGTCGGCATCGGCAGACCGGCGGCGCTATACACTGCCTTCAACTTAGTCTGCGCCTGGGCATGGCCGGCCTGCGCTGCGTCACGTAGCAAGGTGATGGCCATCGCTTCGTCGGCCTGCACGCCTTCGCCACTGAGATAGTGCAGAGCGAGTTCGTATTTTGCCTGCGTGTGACCGGCCCGCGCCGCGCGCTCCAGCCATTGCACACCAACGGCAACATCGGGCACCACGCCTTGGCCGCGCAAATAGCGCTGGGCACTGGCGTAGGCCGCCGTCCCTTCCTCGTTATTCTCGACGGTGTCCGGGTCAGCGGCGATCGAGGACGGCGTGAAGGTCGGCTTGCCGTCTGCCGTTGGGGTAGTCGATGCCGGTCGCGGCATATTGACCACGACAGGCGGCGCCATGAAGGTGCTGCCTTCCATTTTGACCTCGACCCCAGCCGCACGCGCCAATTCGATAGCACGCAGCTCGTCTTCCGACGGCGTGCTGGGGGCGTCGCTTTCCGGGCTGGACGTCGGTGCCGATGCTGCTGCTATGGGACTCGCGAGGTTGGCGGCGGCTGGCGATTTAACCGCTTGTGACGCGACTGGCGCGGGGGGTTGTGGTGACGCCACGACGCGGCGAGCCGTGATGTCGCGCGCAACCGCACCCGCTACCGGCGGATTGGCGGTGGTGCTCATGCCCGGCGCGAGCGCCTCGGTTTTCACCGCCGGCACGGGCGCTACGGCAGGTTCGGCATGCAATAGCGCCGCCTCTTCAGGCAAGGGGCGTGTTGGCGGACTGCTGTTCATTGGCGCGGGCGATAGACCGGACGCGCGATAGAGTTCCTGGAGGTTGCGTGCGGCGCCCTCATGGCCCTGCGCCGCCGCCTGCCGGTAATAGGTCAGCGCCCAGGCTTCATCGGCCTTCACGCCGTCACCAAGCAGATACATATTGCCGAGATTGAACCGCGCCTCAGCATCACCGAGTTCGGCGGCGCGCGTGTAGAGTTCAAAGGCCTTGGCGGAATCACGCGGAAAACCCTGGCCTTGCTGATAGAGCGAAGCGAGCAGGTTCAAGGCACGTGGATCGTCACGTTTAGCCGCAGCCTGCAGGGCCGGCACAGCCGCCGAATAGTCGCCCCGCGTGACGGCATCCCGCCATTGATCGAAATCGTCGGCGGCGACCGCCGCACTCGCCAACGCCAGCGCGGCGCAGAATATGCGTGCCAGACGCATCGAAGTCCTCCGGATGCAGTGTGCGACCACCCGCACTAAGCGAGCGCATCAATGCGACCGGGCGGCATCTGCTTGATTGAGAGAGGGCGGCATTATATTGAGCCACCGCAGCTGAGGCCATCGCTGTAGGACAGCGCACCGTCACGCCACCGTAAAGCAGCCTGCGTAGAGTGCCGGCGTCGAACAACACGGGTTTGGCCGCCATGGGCAAGAGAATCGCCGCACCCAGCACCGCCGGGTTTGCCACCACGCCAGTCAGGCTGTTGCTGACCGACGCTCCGGACGATTGGCGCTCGCTGGTCGAGCAGATCGCGGAGCTGGAGGACATTCTGCTCGAATGCGGCGCAATCCACGATCAGGATGCCATCCACGGCCGCACCTGGTTACAGAATTTGTTGGTGGACAAGCGCCGCCAACTGCGACGCATCGACGTCGCTATATAAGCCGCGAAGAACTAACGGAACTTGGTCGCGATCTCCAGGCGCTTCGGGCGCACGCCGAGCACGACGATGTTCTTGCCGGCGGCGGTGATGTGATTCTGGTCTTCCATGTCTTTGAGCACCTTGCCGACCATTTCCCGTGAACAACCAACAAGGCGCGACAATTCTTGACGGGTGACGCGCACCTGCATGCCGTTCGGATGGGTCATAGCGTCCGGTTGCTCGCAGAGATCGAGCAGCGTGCGCGCGACGCGACCGTAGACGTCCATGAAGGCCAAATCACCCAGTTTGCGATTGGTGTTCCGTAGGCGGCGCGCCAGCTGTGAGGTCATCGCGATAATCAGATCGGGATAGATTTCGGTCAGCGCTCTCAGCTTCTTGTAGCCGATCTGCGCGATCTCGCACTCGCTACGCGCGCGGACCAGGGCTGTACGGTTAGCGTCTTCATTGAACAGACCGATTTCGCCAAAGAACTCGCCGGGATTGAGATAGGCGAGCACGATCTCGTGGCCCTTGTCGTCTTCCAGCAGAACGGTCACCGAGCCGCGAATGATGAGATAAAGTTCGCCCGCCGGGTCGCCCTGCCGAATAATGGCGGCCTTCGCCGAATACACGCGACGATGGCAATGGGTCAAGAGCTTGTCGACCGATTGATCAACGCTGGTGGTCAGCAACGACATGCTCGCTTACTCCTTAAACCGTCTCAATAAAACGTCGCGATTCATTGAGGCCGACGATCTGTGCGGCAGCGCTCAACGACTGATTGCGCTCTCCATGGCAGTCATTCGGCCATCCAACGGCTGCTGTCGAACGAGTAACGCAGCTTACGCTGCGACGCGGTCGCGGCCCATTCACCGTCATGCTCTTCATAGATTTGAAACAGTCGTATCAGTTTGCCGTCCACGACCGCCACTTCGTCGTCTCCGCGATAGCCCTGCTTTTGCTGTGCGTCGAGTTCGGCCAGCTTGACCGGCTGCAGCAGATCGTTCTTCCAGGAGTAAACCTTGATGGCGGTGATGTGGGTGGCCGCCTCGGTATAGGTGACCACCACTTCAAAGGCACCGTCGTGATTGAGATCAGCGACAAAGCTCTTGGACAGCGAACCGCTATAGGGCGCGCTCAAACGCGATAGCAACAAGTCTTCGTTGCGGACCGTGATCTGGTACTCGGCGCCGGACAGGGTCGAATCCGGATCGGCGGCTACGGTGATGATGAATGCGCCGAAGGCTGTCTGGTTGGGAGCCACTTCAGCGGCGGCCTGCACACCGGGCGTCACAGCCAAGGCGGTAAGGGCGGCAGCAAAGACAGTTGAACGCAGCATGGCTGGAGGCCGCCCCACAAAATGAATGATGTTGTCGGGACTATTCTACGTCGACGCTCGAAGCGCGCGAGCGGTGATATGGCCTTACTCGAATCGGCATCCTGCGCCGACAGCGCGGGGAAATTGCTTGACTTTCCAAGGCGCGCCGCTATATTTCTGGCACTACTCGCAGGAGAGTGCTAATAATGACTCTCTAAAATTAGTAAAATCAAATAGTTAATTTCCTGAGGAGAATAATGAGTATGAAGATTCGGCCCTTACACGATCGAGTCATCGTCAAGCGCTGGGAAGAAGAGAAGACTTCGCCCGGTGGCATCGTCATTCCAGATTCCGCCGCTGAGAAGCCCGTCAAGGGCGAGGTCGTGGCCGTCGGCAACGGCAAGATTCTCGAGAATGGCGAAACGCGCAAGCTCGACCTCAAGGTCGGCGACAAGATCCTGTTCGGCAAGTACTCCGGCACCGAAGTGAAAGTCGACGGTACGGACCTGCTGGTCATGCGCGAAGACGACATCATGGCCGTGTTCGACGCCTAAGCGTCACCGGCAACCAGATATTTGAAGAGGTCAATGAACAATGGCTGCTAAAGAAGTCCGCTTTTCCGATGATGCCCGCCAGCGCATGGCTATCGGCGTCAATATTCTCGCCAATGCCGTCAAACAGACGCTTGGCCCGAAGGGTCGCAACGTCGTGCTCGAAAAGAGCTTCGGCGCCCCGACCGTCACCAAGGACGGCGTGTCCGTCGCCAAGGAAATCGAACTGGCCGACAAGTTCGAGAACATGGGCGCCCAGATGGTGAAGGAAGTCGCTTCCAAGACTTCCGACGTCGCCGGTGACGGCACCACCACCGCGACCGTGCTGGCCCAGGCTATCGTCCGCGAGGGTCTGAAGTCGGTCACCGCCGGCATCAACCCGATGGATCTGAAGCGTGGTATCGACAAGGCCGTTGCCGCCGCCGTCGAAGAGCTGAAGAAGATTTCCCGTCCGTGTACCGACAGCAAGGCTATCTCACAGGTCGGCACGATTTCGGCCAACTCCGACACCGCAGTCGGCGAGATCATTGCCGAGGCGATGGACAAGGTGGGTAAGGAAGGCGTCATCACCGTCGAAGAAGGTTCGGGTCTGGAGAACGAACTCGACATCGTCGAAGGTATGCAATTCGACCGTGGCTACCTGTCGCCCTACTTCATCAACAACCAGGAAACAATGAACGTCGACCTGGAAGAGCCGATGGTCCTTCTGCACGACAAGAAGATCTCGAACATCCGCGACATGCTGCCGGTGCTGGAAGCCGTGGCAAAGTCGGGACGTTCGCTCCTGATCATCGCGGAAGATGTCGAAGGCGAAGCGCTGGCAACCCTGGTCGTCAACAATATGCGCGGTATCGTCAAGGTTGCCGCCGTCAAGGCGCCGGGCTTCGGTGATCGTCGCAAGGCGATGCTCGAAGACATCGCGATCCTGACCGGTGGCACCGTGATTTCCGACGAAGTGGGCCTCTCCCTCGAGAAGGCTGGCCTGCATGACCTCGGCAGCGCGAAGCGCATCCAGATCACCAAGGAAAACACCACCATCATTGATGGCGCCGGTGACCAGAAGGCGATCGAAGGCCGCGTCAATCAGATCCGCACCCAGATCGAAGAGACCAGCTCTGACTACGACCGCGAAAAGCTGCAGGAGCGTGTTGCGAAACTCGCCGGCGGCGTTGCCGTGATCAAGGTCGGTGCGGCGACTGAAGTCGAAATGAAGGAAAAGAAGGCTCGCGTCGAAGACGCGCTGCATTCGACCCGCGCTGCGGTCGAAGAAGGCGTGGTCCCCGGCGGCGGCGTGGCGCTGCTCCGCGTGCAAGCCAAGGCCAAGGCCGTCAAGGTTGACAACGAAGACCAGCGCATCGGCGTCAACATCCTGGTGCGTTCGCTCGAAGAGCCGATTCGCCAGATTGTTGCCAACGCGGGCGAAGAACCGTCCGTCGTAGTGGCCAAGGTTGCCGAGGGCAAGGGTAACTTCGGTTACAACGCCCAGACCGGCGAATTCGGCGACATGATCGAGATGGGCATTCTGGATCCAGCCAAGGTTGCACGTTCCGCTCTGCAGAACGCCGCTTCCGTTGCTTCGCTGATCCTGACCACCGAGTGCATGGTGGCCGAAGCTCCCAAGAAGGACGGCGGCGGCGGTCCGGACATGGGTGGCATGGGTGGCATGGGTGGTATGGGTGGTATGGGCGGCATGATGTAAATCAGCCTTCAGCCCTATCCGGCTCAAGAGAACCCCGCCCAGTGCGGGGTTCTTTTTTTCGGGCACTAGAGTTTCAGATCACCCTCTCTCTCCCACCTCGCCCTGAGGCGATCAGGCGTTGATACGCCCCTATCGGTTGAACAGCCCTCGCGCACCAATCGTTATCAATCGGCCAGTTCTGTCGCCAATCTGGTGCCGCGCTGTTAGCAGCCTCGGTGCGGAGTGCTGCATGCATTCTCCAAATCATGTAGATAGCCAAATCTCGCGATCCCACTTCTCATGGCATGTTTATTGGATTAATTATCTTGCTGGTGCATGAGGAAAACCCTTCCATGCGCCGATAAGAGTTCTGGAGACTGATCCTTCACGAGCGGAGGCGTCGCATGACCACCGTCGATACAAGTTTGATCCACACCGTGACCGTGCGTGAGCATTTCAGCGCTGCGCTCCAGTCGGCGGCCCGTAACCAGGATGTCGCGCTGCGTGACATTACGTCCACTTATCTCGTCAATCTGCTGACCGACTATTGCGAAGCCTCGGCACTCGCGGCGGTCACTGACGCCAATCATCAAATCAAACCACTTGCCGCGCTCTACAGCGAAGCGCTCGAAGCCCCAAGCTCCGAACTTCGTCGGCGCACGCTGCGGAAGCTCGGCGACCTGGCCTTGTTCATTTCGGGCATCTTCAGCGACAGCCTGAATCGCAAGCTGGTCGATGTTGATTACTACATTGGCATGGGCGAAGCGGCCTATTGTTGTGTCTATGACTCCTTGCAGATTGATGCGCGCGCCACGACTGTCAGCGCGGTATT
>JAYWAC010000300.1:0-23603 GCA_043782755.1 Pseudomonadota bacterium
CCACCGCGAGTCGCAACGCGGCCGCACACATCAGCACTATCGATGCCGCCAGCATCAGCGGCCAATCCTGCGCGCGTCGGACGCGCAAAACATTGGCCAGCAGCCAGGCGGGCAGCCAGGTCATCGCCGCCAGGATGAGGGAATTGGCGACGCCGAATCCCATTCCAATGCGTACCACCATCACTAATGAGGTGGCGATGCTGGCGACCTTGAGCCCCTCGCGGGCACCGAAACGCAAGGTGGTCAGTGCGACGACGGCCCCGGCGGGTACCAGCAGCACGCCGAATACCATCGAAGCCAACGCCAGCACGGCCGCGCAGGCTGCCGCAACCATCGGCCCGCGCATCGCCAACCGCGCGAGTCCACGCACGGCGTGCGTTCCCTAAATCAACCTTTAATGCGCGTCGCAGTAAGGCAGCAATGCGAGGAAGCGTGCGCGCTTGACCGCAATCGCCAGCTGACGCTGGTAACGGACCTTGGTGCCCGAGATGCGGCTCGGCACGATCTTGCCGTTTTCGGTGATGTAGGCCTTGAGAGTGGCGAGATCCTTGTAGTCGATCTCGGTCACGCCCTCGGCGGTGAACTTGCAGTAGCGCTTACGTCGAAAAAACTTGGCCATGGTGTGTGCTCCCGGCGTCAGGCGTCTTGCGACTCGTGGGTCGCGTTCGCTTCGTTGTCCGTATCATCGTTATCAGCCTGCGGCGCATCGCCGCGCGGCGGGCGGCCTTCACGCGAACGGCGGCCGCGCTCGTCATCGCGCTCCGACTGCTCGTCCTTGGCTTGGGCGATAGGCGACGGCGTGATGACCGCTGCGTCGCGCTGCATGATTAGATTGCGCAGCACCGCGTCGTTGAAGCGGAAAGCGCTGTTCAGTTCGTCCAAGGTCGGCGTGTCGCACTCGACGTTCATGAGAACGTAGTGGGCTTTGTGGACCTTGTTGATGGGATAGGCCAGCTGGCGGCGACCCCAGTCTTCCAGGCGATGGATGTGGCCACCGCTGGACTCGATCATAGAACGATAGCGGTCGACCATGGCGCCGACCTGCTCGCTCTGATCAGGATGGACCAGAAACACAATTTCATAATGACGCATGCTGCGCTCCTCATGGATGAAGCTTCCCGACATTGGCGGTGAAGCAAGGAGTTGGCCTCGCCGCAGCGAGGGGCGCGTAGTGTAGGCGGAGCACCCCGCCCGGTGCAAAAGGAATTTACGTCGCGCCTGGCTTCGCCGCGCGCTGACGACGCGCTTCGAATAGACACACCGCCGCCGCAGTCGCGACATTCAGGCTGCTGACCTGCCCATGCATGGGGATATGGGCCAGCTGATCGCAGTGCTCGCGGGTCAGGCGGCGCAGGCCCTCGCCTTCGTTGCCCAACACCAGCGCGCTGGGCAGAGTGAGGTCGACTTGATAGAGCGAGACCGCGCCATCATGGGTTGCGCCGATGGTCCACACCCCGGCCTCGGCCAGCTGACGCAGCGCTGCGGCGAGATTAGGCACCGCCGTCAGGGTCAACGTGTCCAGCGCGCCACTGGCGGTCTTAGCGACCACGCTGGTCAGGCCAGCGGCGCGGTCGCGGGTGAAGATCACGCCATCGACCCCCGCGCCATCGGCGGCGCGCAGGCAGGCGCCAAAGTTGCGCGGGTCCTGCACGTTATCCAGCACCAGCAGCAGCGCAGCGCGGCCGAGCGCTGCGGCGCGTGCCAACACGGTCTTCAATTCGACCGTCGCTGGCGCACGACGGCGCAGCACCACGCCCTGGTGATGGTCGTCGCCATAGAGACGGTTCAAGGTCGACACGTCGACCCGTTGCACGGACACGCCAAGGGCACGTGCGCTGGCTTCCAGTTCGCGTAGCGCCTCGACCTCGTGGTCGCGGCGCAGCCACAGTTCCAGCACATCGCCGCCGGCACGCTCAAAGGCCATGCGCGCGGCATGCAAGCCGCCGATGACGAGATCGCGCGCTGCCATCAACGCCGCTTACGTCGCGCCCGGCGCGGTTCGTTGCGCACCTCGTCGGCGAGCTTAAAGTCGATCTTGCGCTCATCGAGATTGACGCGCGTGACCAGCACTTCGACTTCCTGACCGATACCGAATTCGCGCCCGCTGGCGCGCCCGCGCAAGGCATGGCGCGCGGCGTCGTACTGATAGTAATCACCGGGCAGCTCACTGACGTGCACCAGGCCCTCGACGAAAATCTGATCGAGTTCGACGAACACGCCAAATTCCGCCACGCCGGACACGATGCCGCTGAAACGCTCGCCGACTTTGTCCTGCATGAATTCGCATTTCAGCCACGACACCGCGTCGCGGGTCGCTTCATCGGCACGACGCTCGGTCATCGAGCACTGGCTGGCAACTTCGGCCATGCGCAGATTCGCGTCCTCAGCGAGCGGCTCATCGAGGAGCGCGGCCTTGATGGCGCGATGGACCATGAGATCGGGATAACGACGAATGGGCGACGTGAAATGGCTATAGGCGGCAAGCGCGAGGCCAAAGTGACCGTTGTTCTGTTCGCTGTAGACCGCGAGTTTCAAGCTGCGCAGCACGACGGTGTCGATCAGGCGTTTATCGAGGCGAGTGCGCGCGGCGGCCAGGATGGCGGCGAAATCGCCGGGCTGCGGATCGGCGTCCATGGTGAAGTGCAGACCGAGCTCGCGCAGAAACTGCCCGAGGGCTTCGACCTTCTCGCCGGCCGGCGGCTCGTGCACGCGATACATGCCGGGCTGCTTGCGCTTGAGCAGGTATTTGGCCGCCGCGACATTGGCCGCGATCATGCACTCCTCAATGAGCTTGTGAGCGTCACAACGGGAACGCGCTTCGACACGATCGATCTTACCGTTGACGCCGTAGATGAAGCGCGGCTCGACGGTGTCGATGTCGAGCGCACCACGCTCTTCGCGCCGCGCGCGCAGAATGTCGTAGAGCGCGTACAGACACACCACGCTGGCCGCGACCTGCGGGTCGTCGGCCAACGGCTGCGCGCGGGAGCCGCGATACCAATGTTCGACCTGCTCATAAATCAGGCGCGCGTGGGAGCGGAAAACCGCCGGGTAAAACTGCGCGCGGCGCACTTCGCCGTTCTCTTCAAGGTTCAACTCGCACACCATGGCGAGCCGCTCGACGCCGGGATTGAGCGAGCAGATACCATTGGAGAGCTTTTCCGGCAACATCGGAATCACGCGATCCGGGAAATACACCGAGGTGCCGCGATGCAAGGCTTCGGTGTCCAGCGCCGAACCCGGTTGCACATAGTGCGAGACATCGGCAATCGCGACATAGAGTACGAAGCCCTTGGCCGTGCGCCGCGCATAGACCGCGTCATCGAAGTCGCGCGCGTCGGCGCCGTCAATGGTGACTAGCGGCAGATCGCGCAGATCGCGACGCTCGGCATGTTCGGTCGCTCGCACCTCGAACGGGATGGCTTGCGCCTCGTCCAGCACGGCCTGCGACCATTCCGACGGCAGCCCATAGCTGCGAATCGCGATCTCGATTTCCATGCCCGGTGCCATATGCTCGCCGAGCACCTCGCTCACGCGGCCGATAGGCTGGCTGCGCTGATCAGGCTGTTGTTCGATAGTAGCGACGACGATTTGGCCGTCACGCGCATCGCTCGAAGCACCTTCGGGAATCAGCACATCCTGATTGATATGCTTGTTGTCCGGCACCACCACGCCGATGCCGCGATCATGGAAATAACGGCCAACGATGACGGTGTTGGCACGTTCCAGCACCTCGACCAGGTTGCCGTAGGGCCGTCCACGCTGATCGAAACCACCCACGCGCACCAACACTTTGTCACCATGCAGGGTGCGGCGCGCCTCGCGTTCAGCCAGATAAATATCATCGCCGCCCTTGTCGGGACGGACGAAAGCAAAGCCATCGCGATGGGACAACACCCTGCCCGCGATCAGATCCATGCGACTCGCGAGTCCGAAACACTCGGCGCGGGTCTGAATCAGCTGGCCGTCGCGGGTCATGGCCAGCAGGCGACGTTCAAGCGCATTTTGTTCAGCGTGGCCGCTCACACCCAAATGCGCGACAAGTTCGTCGAGGCGACGTGGTGAGGCCAGTTGCTCGAGCGCTTCCATGATCGCGACCCGCGATGGCAGGTCTTCAACGTGGTGATGGCTGGGTTCGCGCTCGCGGGAAGAACGTGAGGATTTATTTTTTAGTGGGGGACTTTCTCGACGACGCATTGACTCGCTCAGGTGGGTTCGATTAGATTGCTCACCTCTTGCCGAGGTGGCGGAATTGGTAGACGCGCTGGTTTCAGGTACCAGTGGGGGAAACCCCGTGGAGGTTCAAGTCCTCTCCTCGGCACCAACGACGGGTATCTTCTCACACCCGTCGGATTCACCCTAGATCCCCGAGCCCGCATCACGCGCGGCACTTAAAGCAACACCTAGCGCCCCTCGCATATCGCGACTCGCACATTTGCGTCTACGCACGCACAAGCATCCGCAGTGCGCGGACGATTGTGCGTGTTCGTGTGACTCAAGCCTTACCGGTCTGTGCCGCCCACAGGCCCTGGGCCTGCTCCCAACCGACCACCGCGCGCGGGCTGCCATCGGCGTGGATGAACTGCAGCGGTCCCAGGAAAGTCATGTAGAACTCGCTTGGTTCCGGAAAGTAGGTCTTGTCGTGACGCGCGCCACAGGACTCGTAGCCGTAACCCAACGCCAGCGCCGTCGCGCCACCGTCCTCGCTACCACCACGTACTTCCATCTTGCCCTTGGTCAGCAGATATTCGCCGGGACCGATGTGAATGTGGCTGGCGAAGGACGAGCCGGTCGGGCAATCGAAGATCGCGGTCCATGCGCCGACTTCAGGCGAGACGTGCAACAACTTCCAGCGGATGCCGCCTGCGGAGAAGGCTTCTGGAAAGGGCTGCCATTCAAGATTCTGGATCTGGATGTACTCTTGCGGAACTTGCGGTTTCATTGTGCTCCCCCGTTGAATGAGGGCCCGAGTATAGATCGGCCCGCCGTGACCACGACAGGCATAAGCGCCGAGGTTTCCACGCCGCGACGCATTGGCTACCATGCGCCGGGTCTCGTAGCGCGTCAGGAAAAATCATGGCTTCATCCGGCTCCGGCAACCTGACCCTCACCCCCGTCACTGATAAGCAGACCAAGAACGATTTCGTGAACGTGCCATGGACGGTGTTCGCCGCAGACCGTCAGTGGGTACCGCCCTTGAAACTGGAACGTAAGGACGCCCTGGCGGCCAAGCATCCGGTCTTCAAGCATCTCGAGTGGCAGGGCTTCGTCGCCTATCGCGACGGCCAAGCCGTGGGCCGCATCTCGGCTCAGATCGACAGGCTGCATCTCGAGCGCTATCAGGACGCGACCGGCTTCTTCGGTTTCCTCGACGCGCTGGATGACGCAGAGATCTTTGACGCGCTGTTCAAAGAGGCCGAGGCCTGGTTGCGCAGCCGCAGCATGCGGCGCGCACGTGGGCCCTTCAGCCTCAACATCAATCAGGAAGTGGGCCTCCTGGTCGAAGGTTTCGAGACCCGGCCCTACTTCATGATGGGCCATGCACGGCCCTACTACGGTGCGCATGTCGAGCGTCAGGGCTATGCCAAGGCCGTCGATGTCTTTGCCTATCTGATCAGCTCACACTTCCAACCACCGCCGGTGATGGCTTCATTGTTCGAACGTCTGCGTCAGCGCGTGCACGTCCGTCCGCTCGACACCAAGCGCAAGAATGCCGAGCTCGATGTGGTGTGCGACATATTTAATGACGCGTGGGCCGAGAATTGGGGCTTTGTGCCCTTCACGCACGACGAATTCCGCACCATCGGCCACGAAATGCTGATGCTGATCCCGCCGAATTTCATCCAGATTGCGGAATTGGACGGCGAGGCGGTGGCCTTCATCGTGCTGCTGCCGAATATCAACGAAGCGATCGCGGATCTCAACGGCGAATTGTTGCCTTTTGGTTGGGCGAAACTGCTCAAGCGTCTCAAGTTCAGCTATCCGCAGACTGCGCGTATTCCACTGATGGGCGTGCGGCGCAAATACCATCACACGCGCATGGGACCGGGGCTTGCTTTATCGGTGGTCGAGGCTTTGCGTGAACCGGGCAAGGCCAAGGGCATCAAGGAAGTCGAGATGTCGTGGATCCTCGAGAATAATGACGCGATGAAGAACATCATCGAGATCCTCGGCGGCCGTCAGTCCAAGCGCTACCGCCTGTACGAGAAAGCCCTCGGGTGAGTCTCGGCGAACGCAACGACTCGCAGGCCTGGATGCCGCGCGCCGGTGCTCGTGACCCGAGCCTGCCCTGGCCAGCCATCGTGCTGGCTGGTGAACGTCCCGGCGGCAATGCGCTCGCCCGCGCCCATCACCTGCCGGCCAGCGTGCTGGTGCCGGTCGCCGGCAAATCCTGCCTGGCGCGCGTCATCACCACTTTGCGCGCCTGCCACAGTATCGATGGCGGTCTGTTGGTCGGGCCGTCGGCCGACATCGTGCAGCACAACGACATCCTGCGTGAGCTGCTCGCGATCGGCGATTTCCGCTGGCTGGAACCGATGCGCGGGCCGTCGGCCAGTGCGCTGCGCGCAGCCGCTGCGCTGCGCCACTATCCGGTCTTGCTGACCACCGGCGATCACGCCTTGCTGGAAGCCAGCGTATTGGATCGCTTCTGCCTGTCTGCGGCGGCGAGTGGCGCCGATTTCGTAGTCGGACTGGTGCCTCACGCCCTGGTTCATGGCCGCTTTCCCCATTCGCGACGCACGGTGCTGCGCTTTCGTGATAGTGCCTGGTGCGGCGCCAATCTCTTCGCGCTGCGCACCCATACCGGACGCCACGCGCTGGAGTTATGGCAGGCATTGGAAGCCGATCGCAAGCGACCATGGCGGATGGCGAGCCGTCTCGGAGTAGGCTTCCTGCTGCGCTTTTTGAGCCGCAGCCTAAGCCTGTCCGACGCGCTCGCGACGCTGTCGGCGCGCGCCGGCTGTCGCATAACCCACGTGGTGGTGGAAAGCGCGCGCGCGGCGGTCGATGTCGATTCGAGCGCCGATCTCGCACTCGCTGAACAGGTGTTGAGCAATGAATGAGAACGTCGCCGCAGGCGCGCACCGCAAGACTTGGCACCGCGCACTGGTGCACCGGCTGGGCAAGGCGTTTCTGCGTTCCGTCACTGAATTCCAAGGACGTCATTCGCTGATCCCGGTCACGCCGGTGCTGCCCAACGAGACCTTTGACTGGGTGCCGCGACTGGCGGCCGGCACCGCCAAGATTCGCAGCGAATTCGACGCCGTGTGGGAGCACCCCGAAGACATTCCCTCCTTTCACCAGATTGCGCCCGACCAAGCGCGCATCTCCAAGGGCAGCCACTGGAAGACTTACGCGCTTACTGTCTTCGGCCAGGCGGTGACCGACAATTGCCGCGCCTGTCCCGAGACCGCCGCGCTGCTCGCCAGCATTCCGGGCCTGCTCAATGCCTGGTTCTCGATACTCGCGCCGGGTTATCACATTCCGCCGCACAAGGGCCCGACCCGCGCGCTGGTGCGTTGCCATCTTGGCCTGCGTGTACCACAGGATTACACAAGCTGCTGGTTACGCGTCGATCGCGAAATTCTCCATTGGCGCGAAGGTGAGCTGATGCTGTTCGACGATACCTACGAGCACGAAGTCCACAACGACACCAACGAATTCCGCGCCGTGCTGTTCATCGACATCGACCGGCCGATGGACACCGTCGGTACCTGCTTCAATGCCTTTGTGCTGCGCCTCATGCAGGCCACGCACTACGTGAAGGATCCGCTGCGCAATCTGGCCGAATGGAATCGCCGCATCGCGGCGCGACGCGGCGCGCCGTGAATAAGCACTCGTGTCGAACACCTGAGGCATTCGTGCTAGAGTCGCGCCGCCTCGGCGCGGCGCTCGAAAATTCCGGAAAACCAGTCCAATGAAAGCGATCATCCTGAGCGCGGGCCAGGGACGGCGACTATTGCCGCTGACCGCCGACAAACCTAAATCAGCGCTGCCAGTGCTCGATCTCTCCGTGCTTGAGTGGCAGTTGCGCGAAATCGCGCTGTGCGAGATCGACGAAGTGGTGGTGGTGACCGGCTTTGGTGCCGACATCATCGACGACATCGTAGCAAAGCAGACCTTCGCCGCGACCCGCACTCTCTACAACCCCTTCTACGCGCAGTGCGACAACCTCGGCACCTGCTGGGTGGCGCGCCCCGAGATGCTGGGCGACTTCATCGTCATCAATGGCGACACGCTGTTCGAGGCCGCTATCCTGCGCCGCCTGCTGGCGACCGATGTCGGCACGGCGGTCACGCTGGTCACCGACAGTAAGGCTAGCTATGACGACGACGACATGAAGGTCATTGTCGCCGACGGTCGTCTGCAACGGGTCAGCAAGCAGCTTGAGCGCGCCAATGTGAACGGCGAATCGATAGGCATGATGGCCTTTCGCCGCGAAGGCCCGGCACGCTTCGTCGCCCAACTCGACCATATGATGCGTCACGGCACCGGCCTCAAGCAGTGGTATCTGGCGGCGGTCGATCGGCTGGCCGATCAAGATCTGGTCGCGACCTGCCCGATAGATGGATTGTCGTGGTGCGAAATCGACGATCGCACCGACCTCGAGCGCGCCGCCAAGGTTATCGCGACCTGGTATCCGTCGCGCGGCGCGGCGGCCAGCGCCGGCGGCTGACGCAGCCACCATGAACGCCACCATGACCAAGTTCGGCTATCCGCAATCAATGATCGCGGCGTATCCGCATTGGGTGGTACTGCTGCGTCCGCAACAGGTCACACTCGGCGCCCTGGTGCTGGTATGCAAGGAAGAAGTCACCAGCTTCGGCGCGCTGTCGGGCGCCGCCGGCGCCGAACTGGTAGCACTGGCGAAAGACATTGAACAGACCCTGGGCGCGGCTTTCGCGCACGACAAGATCAACTATCTCATGTTGATGATGATCGACCCGGATGTGCACTTTCATGTGCTGCCGCGCTACGCGTCACCGCGTCGACTGGCTGATCAGGAATTCACCGACCTTGCCTGGCCGGGACCAGCGCGTCTCGATCAAATCAACAGCACCGATGCCGAAAGCCTTGCGCGTATTCACGGGACCTTGTCGGATCTGTGGCCAGCGCGTTCGCGCTGAGTCACTTCACTTGCGATTGGGGTGCGCTGCGGTCACGACCTTGACGCGACCGTGGGTGCCTGCCTCGAAAGTCTTGTGATCGAGCGAATAACGGATGCTCTCGCTACTGATCGAGTCCTGACCTTTGACTATCATGGCCGCGCCGTCGAGATGCATGAGCTTGGCGCGCGGGTCGAAATCCAGATGCTGGCTGCGACCTTCCAGCGGTTCGGAGTGATCGTCGCTGGTGACGATGATGCGCGCCGGATTGCCATCCACCACCACTCGCGCGGGATCGCCGAGCTTGCCTTCGACGCGCGCGGTGTCGGCATGAATGCGCCAACGCGAACCGCGCAATTGCAGATCGCCACGGATGAACATGACGTCGCCATTGTCCGATTCCCAGGCTTCCTGGGCGCGCGCAATGACGGTGTCCTTAAGATCGGAAAGCGGTTTGACCTGGTCGGCCAGCGCGCCCGGCGTGAGCAGCATGAGCCACAGCAGTGCGATGACGCCTTGCGCGCCCCGCCCTCGCTGCCCATGATACCGGCTGCCGCCGATCCAGACGCTATCCATACTCGTTGACCTGACCATCGTGGTGCTCGATCGCTATCTGCTACGTGAAATCGGCGCGAGCTTCGCGGCGGTCGCGGCTGCGCTGACGGTGGTGTTCCTGGCCTACAGCCTGACTCGCTTTCTGACCGATGCCGCCAGCGGTTTGTTGCGCGCCGACGAAGTCGCCCTGCTGACTCTATACAAATCCATCATCGCGCTTGAAGTGCTGCTGCCGCTGGCGCTGTACTTCGGACTCATCGTCGGCTTCAGCCGCTTGAACGCCCATGCCGAACTGACCGCCATGCTGGCCTGTGGCTACGGCCATCGTCGTCTGCAACGGCCGCTGTTCTTGTGCAGCCTGCTGCTCGCCACGGCTATTGGCGCGTTCTCCTTCACGGTCAGACCATGGGCCTACTCTGCGATGTTCGAACTCAAGGCGCAAGCCGACGCGTCTTCGGAACTCGATCGCATCAAAGCCCATCGCTTCTACCTCTACGACGACAACAATCGCGCGGTCTATGTCGAACACATCAGTCACGACGGACGCTCCTTGAGTGGCGTATTCATCCGCGAACGGCGCGGCGACAGCGTGGTGGTGATGTCGGCGCCTAGCGGTACTTTGCATCCGTTTGTGACGCCCGAGCGCCATCGTCTGACCCTGTCCGATGCCAGCATCTACAAGAACGTCGCCGGTGGCTCGGACTTCTACGGCAATTTCACCACGCTCACGCTTTCGATCAAGGCGGCGCGCACCCTGGCCCGCGAATACCGCACCAAGTCCGAACCGACCGCCGCCCTGCTGTTGTCCAGCAATCCCGAGGATCGCGCCGAGCTGCAATGGCGCTTGTCGACTGCGGTCTCGACCCTGCTGCTCGCCCTGGTCGCGCTGGCACTGGCGGAAACCCGGCCGCGCCAGTCGCGTTTCACGCGCTTGCCCGTCGCCATTGGCGTCTATGCGGTGTACTACAACCTGCTCGGCATGAGCCGCACTTGGGTCGAACATCAGTGGGCGCCGAGTATCTGGTGGGTGCCGGCGCTGCTGGCGGCAGCGCTGTTGGTGATCTGGAACTCGACGCCGTTCTCACGCAGCGCATGAGCAAACTCTGCCGCTGCCTATCTCGGTCTGACCAGCGTCATCCCTTACACTCGGCGCCATGACGCTCATCGATCGCTACATCGCGTTTAATTTTCTCAAGGCCGCAAGCTTGGTGCTGATTCTGCTGCTGGTGTTGTTCAGCTTCCTGGCCTTGACCGATGAACTCGACGACGTCGGAGCCGGTAGCTTCACCACCGTCGATGCCATCGCAGTCGTGATCCTGACCTTGCCGACCCGCATCATCGATCTCCTCCCGGTCACCGCCCTGCTCGGCTCGGTGCTGGGCCTGGGGTCACTCGCCAACCACGGGGAACTCCTCGCTCTGCGCGCGGCCGGCATGTCGTCGTGGCGCATCGCGCGCGGCCTGTTGATTCTGATCAGCATCGTGGTCGTGACCGCCATGATCGGTCGCGCGACCTTGATCCCCATGGTCGAACGCCAAGCGCAGGAATACCGTTCCAAAACGCTGCCGCAGACCGCGCTTGGTGGGGCTGAATTCTGGAGTCGCCACGAGAACCGCTTCATCCGCGTCGGCGGCGTCGACTTTGGTCGCATTCCGCGCGATATCGAAATCTATGAACTCGGTGTGCGCGGTCGCTTGCAACGCCTCTTGCAGGCGCACAAGGCCGACATCGTCGACAATCGCAAATGGCTGCTGCACGACGTCGAAGAGCGCGTGCTGGGTGAGGATTCAGTGCAAAACAAGCGCATGGCCACCTTGACGTGGCAGAGCTTTTTGACGCCGGAGCAGATGGCGACTCTCATTGCGCCGGCCCATGCGCTGTCGGTATTCGACCTCTATTCTTACATCCACGAGATGGAAGGCTCGGGCATCGATACGCGCCAATACCAGGCGATGTTATGGCAGCAGTTGTCGCTGCCGACTGCCCTGTTCGCCATGACCTTGCTCGGCCTGCCCTTCGTGCTGGCCAGCATGCACAACCGCACGCCAGGTTTTCGTGTGGTGCTGGGCGGCGCGGCGGGTATCGGCTTTTATCTGTTCGACCAGATCACGAGCCACCTCTCAACCCTGCTGGACCTGCCGCCGGCGCCGACTGCGCTGGCGCCTTCGGCGGTATTGCTGCTGCTGGCCGTGATCGGCATCAGCCGCACCGCCTGAGACTTAGGCCAAGGCTATCGGCACCGCCCACGCGTCGCGGTGATGCAGCGTCATAACACCATCACTGCCCTCGCATTTGAGTAGACACTCGACCTGCCACTGCGCGCCCTCGCGCGCGATCTGCAAGACACGATAGGAAGCGGGATTGCTGGCAACCGCGCTCGAAGCGGGCGCCGAGACGATGATGCGGGTGCGTTCATCGAGCACCTGCATGGCGTTGTGATGCAGATGACCGTGCAAGACCAGTTCGACCTGATGGCGGCGTAGCAGCGCGGTGAGTTCGACGGCGTCAGCCAGATCCTTGCGCGTCGGCGCCTGGTCGGGCAGCGGTGCGTGATGCAACATCACGCAGCGGAAACTGCCAGCGCATTGGCTGAGCAGAATCTCCAGTGCGGCCAGCTGCGCGGACCCGAGACGACCGCCGGCGGACCACCACGGCATGGGCTCGGCCGAGCACAGCGCGATGATCGAGACTTCGCCCAGTTGCACAAGGCGTGGAAAATGCGCGCCTTCAGGGCCGTGCAGATAAAGCGGCCATTGCTGCTCGATGTCGAGCGCGCTGTCAGCTTGGTAGCAATCGTGATTGCCGGGCACCAACACCACCGGCTGCGTGGTCGCCAAGGTCTGCAGCCAGGCACGCGCCTGGGTCAGCTCCCGCGCGAGACCGATATGCACGAGATCGCCCGTCACCAGCGCGAGATCAGCGCCTTCGCCGCAGGCCGCGCGCGTGACGCGGGCCAAGGTGGCCGCGCTCAAATGATGACGACGCTTGGTCCACCACGACAAATAGCCCAAGCAGCGCTTGCCGCGCAGCGTCCACGGCGAAACGTCGCTGAGCGAACTCAGGTGCGGGTCGGTCAGATGCAACAGACGAACTGTCACAACGCTTTACCGCAGATCTCTGAAATTTCTATAATTCAATGATTTACTCAACTTAAGTCGAGAGGCGCAGTATATCTCATGGTCAGCATTGCCTGCATACTCGGTGACCATCCGCTGCGCCTGTGGGGTTTGAGCTCGCGCGAGCGTCTCGAACGTCAGTTGCGCGCGGCTGGCTTCACCGACATCACCTCCGAGCCCGACTCGGCGAGTAGTGCTGAGCGCGTGGTGCTCGTGCAGGCCACTTACCTGTTCGAACAGCGCACCATCACCGCCCTCGCCAAGCAGCAAGATGCCTTGCTGGAATGCCCACTTGACGACGGCCTGGCCGGCGCAGTCTGCGCTGGCGCACGCGTCGTCGAATTCGCTGCAGCGCTCGCCGCCGGCAGTGCGCCTCGCCCCGCTGGGGCTCGCCTCGTGCGTCCGGGTGAACTTGAGCAGTACGACGATCACCTGCGTCGCGTCGAACCGCCGCTGCTGGAACCGATGCGCGAGGACCAGCGTGACGCGTTGGAAAGTGTGCTGTATGGCAACGCTTACAAGGGCATCACCGATCTCGTGACCAAGTGGTTGTGGCCGCGGCCGGCGCGGCGCGTGGTCGGCTGGTGCGCGAATGCCGGTATCACGCCCAACATGGTGACGCTGACGGGACTAGCGCTGGTGATCGCGGCCGCGTGCTTGTTCGCCGAAGGTGCTTTCGCCAGCGGCCTGCTGTGCGGTTGGCTAATGACCTTGCTCGACACCGTCGACGGCAAGCTCGCGCGCGTGACCGTGCAATCGAGCAAGCTCGGGCATTGGCTGGACCATGGCATGGACATCGTCCACCCACCGTTCTGGTATGTGTTGTGGGGCGCGGGCCTGGAGGCAAACGTCACGCCCGACACCCATCATTTGATGGTGCAGCTGATCGTCGGCGGCTACCTCGCCGGCCGTGCACTGGAAGCTCTGTTTCATGCGCTCGGCACTTGCAGCATGTTTGCCTGGCGCCCCTTCGATGCCTATTTCCGCTTGATCACCGCGCGCCGCAATCCCTGTCTCATCATCATGAGCCTGGGCCTGCTGTGCGGTCACGCGGATTGGGCGTTCTATGGTGTGGCGTGGTGGACAGCCGGCAGCAGCCTAGTGATGGCACTGCGACTGGTCTATGCCTGCATCGAGCGTCTGTGCCACGGGCCGCTGCACTCCTGGCTGACCGATCCCGCCGCCGCTACGCTGCACGCGCAGGCCTTTCGCACCTTCGCCGGCACGCGCGGTGCCTATGGTTGAGTCCGCTGTCACGAGCACGCCCATCGCGAACAACGATCCCATCCTCGCCGCCTTCGTCGCGCATTTCGTGGCGCGCTTCGGCACGCATCTCGAAGCGGTGTTGGCCTATGGCTCCTATCTGCGTGGCAAGCGCGACACGGTGCTCGATTTCTATGTTCTGCTTGACAGCTACGATGTACTACCGGGCTTGGCTGGCTGCGCCAACCGGTTGTTGCCGCCTAACGTCTACCACATCACGCTGGGGACAGGTGAGGCGCGCCAAGCGGCCAAGTATGCAACGGTCACGCTCGAACATTTCGCATGCTGTATCCGCGACGATTTCCACTCGTACTTCTGGGCGCGCTTCGCGCAACCCTGCGTGGTGGTGTATGCGCGTGACGAAGCGCTGAGTAGGCGCGTGACGGCGCTCGGCCACGATGCGGCGCGACGGCTGTTGGAAAGTAGCATCGCGATCATGCCCGCAACCTTCGACAGCGAAGCGCTGTGGCGGCAGGCCTTCACCTTGAGTTATGGCGCCGAGCTGCGTGCCGAGAATCCCGAGGCGGCAGCGCGTTTGTACGCGTCCTATGGTGAGGCGCTCGACCTTCATCTCGACGCGCTCGCCGCCGAGCTCGGCCTCGAAGCGACGGCGCCGCGTCACTGGCGTCATCAACCTGCGGTCCTGGCAGCGACCCGCGCCGAGCATGCATGGCGACGGCGACGGCGGCTCGGTAAATGGCTGTCGATTGCGCGCTTGTTGAAGGCTGCTTTCACCTTCAACGATCCGCTCGACTACGTGGTGTGGAAAGTCGCGCGTCATTCCGGCGTGGTCGAAGAGCCGTCAGCATTGCAACGACGTCATCCGCTGCTGTTCGGCTGGGGAGTGCTATGGCGACTCTATCGGCGCGGCGGATTCCGCTGATGCTGCGCGGCTGGCGCGATACGCCCGCGCTCAAGCGGGTCTTGCAGAACTTCATGGTGTTGGCCGGCGGACGCGCCGCCGGCGGCGTGCTGGGCTTCGCCTCGACCTTGCTCAGCGCTCGCGCGCTCGGGCCCGAGGACTTCGGCGTGGTAGCGATGATCAGCGCCTACGTGTTGGTGGTGCGCGGTTTCGTCAACATCAAGCCCTTCGAGGCCATCGTGCGCTACGGCGTGGTGCTGGCGGATAATCACGATCATGAGGGATTGGCGCGCCTGCTGCGCGTCTCGCTGGTGCTCGATTGCGTAAGTGCGGTGTCAGGCACGGTGCTCGCCATCATCGTCGCCTACGCCGCCGGGCCGCTGATGGACTGGTCGACGAACACCACCACGGTCGCGATGTGGTTCAGTCTGATCCTGCTCGGTTCCGGCACCGCGACGGCGAGCGGCGCGCTGCGCATCTTCGACCGCTTCGATGCGATCAGTCGAGTGCAGGTATTGAGCAGTGTGTGGCGTCTGGCCGGCGTGGTGCTGATGATCGAACTCGACGTGGCCAATGTCGCTACCGTCGCTGCGGTGTGGGCCACCGCGCAGTTGGCGCAATACGTGGGCACGCTGTGGTACGGCGCCCAGGTGGTGTTAGCGCGGGTGCCCTGGCGGCGCTTGCGCGGGCCGTTGGATCTTGCCGAGATGGGCCGCAGCCATCCGGGTATCTGGGGCTTCCTCAACGTCATCTATTGGCAGGCGACCCTCGACCTGGTGCCGAAATCCCTGGGTACCTTGTACGCCGGTGCCCTGCTTGGCCCCCAGGGTGCTGCGATGTTTCGTATCGCGCGCGAATTCGCCAACGTCGTCGCCAAGCCGGCGCTCCTGGTGCGACAGGCGATCTATCCCGATCTCGCGCGGCTGCATCATCGTCGCGATAGTGCGTTCAACAAAGTCATCATCAGCGTGGCGGCGATGATGGGCGTCCCCGCCCTGCTGCTCGCGATTGCCTCGATATGGTTGGGCGCGCCCTTGTTGAAACTCGCGGTCGGCGCGAACTATGTGCCCGCAGCAGGCTTGCTGAGCTGGCTGATCGCGGCGGCAACCTTGGAAATGGCGGCTTCGCCTTTGCGTCCGGCCGGCTACGCGCTGGGTTGCGCGAAGGCCATGCTCGGCGTGCAGGTATTGGCGTCAGTGATCTTCATCGCGGAGTTCCAGTTGTTCACCCCACGCTTGGGCGTGATAGGGCCGGGTATCGCGACCGTAGCGATGTCGCTAGTGGCCCTGCTGGGCATGAGCCTCGCGGTACGTCGCGCGCTGATCCTTAAGGACTGAACCTCAGGCGGCGTGCAGCCCGATCCGCAAGGCGCGGCAGACGCCGTCGAAGGCGGCGATGATGGCATCGATTTGTGCCGGGCTATGGGCGGCGGTGACGCTGCAGCGAATCAGGCTGCCGCCATCGGGCGCCGCCGGCGGCAGGATGAGATTGGTATAGACCCCGGCGTTAAACAGTCCCTGCCAGCAAGCAAAGGCGATCTCGCGCTCGCGAAATGAGATGCCGACCACCGGGCTGACATGGGGTCCGAACTCAAGGCCCAGCGCCGCCAGGGCGGCGTACAGATGATGAGCATTGGCCCATACCCGTTCACGTAATTCCGGACGCGTGCGCACCTGCTCCAAGGCTACGCGTGTAGTCGCGATGACGGAGGGACAAGGCGACGCGGTGAAAATGTAAGGGCGGCTCGCATAGCGGAATAGCGGCAGCTCCGCATGACGACTAACGCAAAAACCGCCAATCGACCCCAGACTCTTGCTGAAGGTGCCAACGATGAAATCGGTGTCGGCCTCAACCCCTTCCTGTTCGACCAGGCCGCGACCATGGGCACCATAAAGACCCAGTGAATGGGCTTCGTCGACGAATAGAAAGGCGCCGAACTCGCGCTTGACCGCAGCGAACTCGGCCAGCGGCGCACAATCGCCACGGATACTGTAGAGGCCTTCGGCGACGATCAAAGCTGAACTCGCGCGCTCGCCGAGACGGCGCAGGCGACTGGCGAGACTGTCGGCATCGTTATGTTTGAAACGGAAAATATCGGCGCCGCTCAAGCGGCAGCCATCAAACAGACTGGCATGGGCTTCGGAATCGAGCAGCACCGGGTCACCCGGTGCGAGCAAGGCCGCGAGCGAACCAAGATTGGCCGCGTAGCCGGTCGAAAACACCATGGCATAAGGCACGTCGAAGAACGCCGCCAATTCGGCTTCCAACAGCAGGTGATCGCGATAGGTGCCATTGGCCATGCGCGAACCGGTAGTGCCGGTGCCGCAGGCCGCCAGCGCCGCCTGACCAGCGGCGATGGCGCCCGCGTCAAATGTCAGGCCAAGGTAATTATTGGTGCCGGCCATGATGGTGCGCCGGCCATGGATCATGGCTTCGGTCGCGCTCAGCACTTCGTCGATAACAACGTCGGTGGGATTGAGCGGCAGCGCGGTCAGAGTGTCGCGTGTGCGCCGCGCGGCCTCGAACTTGTCAAGCAAGCCCATGGCGTTCAGCTCCTTCGGAGTTTCTTGATGACGGCAGCCAGATCGGCAATGGTCTGCACGTCGGCGAGCGTGGCTTCGTCAATCGCGAGATCGAAATGGTCCTCGACCTCGCACAGGTATTCGATGACTTGAATCGATTCGAGACCAAGATCACCGACCAGATGGGTGTCCGGCGACAGGGGCGCGTCGCCATCCAGCGTTTTGCGCAGTAGCGCCATGAGCCGGTCTTCGACCGTCTCTTCAGTACTCACGTCGCGTATCCAATGTCATGAATGCAAGCTACCCGCCAAACAAACGCGCGATGCCCGTGCGCAACTGCACCTGCGGGGCCCATCCCGTCATGGCACGCAAGCGCGAATTATCGCAGAGCCAGCTAGGCTCCGAAAGCTCGCGGACTTTGCCGGGTGTCAGCATGGGCGCATGTTGGAACACGCGGGATAGAGACAGATTGATGTGCGCGATCAAGGTCAATATGGAGCGCGGCACATTCAGTTCGAGGACCGGCATCGCGCCGCGCGCGGCAGCGATGATATCCGCCCAACCATAGCCCTCGGCGTGCTCGTCATCGGGTTCGAAAATCATGCCTGTGCAGGCATCGCGATGAGCGATGCAGGCCAGCACCGCACGCCCCAGGTCTTCCACGTGCAACAGTGACAGCCGCTGCTCGCGCGGCCCGACGATAAAAGCTAGTCCGGCGCGGATAGCGCGAAACAGCGGCAACATCTCGCGATCGCCGGGGCCGTAAACGGCGGGTGGCCTGAGGATCGTCCAACGCAAGGTCGTCGCGCGCAGCACTTGTTCGCCTTCGAATTTGCTGCGCGCGTAATCCGACAGATGAGGACGAGTGGCAGCCAGAGACGAGATCAGTAGAACATGGGGCGGCCTGGGTTGGCAGGCCGCAGCACGACAGAGGTGACGCAGGCCTTCGATGTTGGCGGGCGCAAAGGCTGAAGGTTTGGCGCCACGCACAGCGCCGGCGCAATAGACGATGGCCTGGACGCCATCCAGGGCCGCGACCAGTGCACGCTCATCGTCGAGCGCGGATTCGATGGTCTGGATCTCTTTGAGTAACTGGTTGTGGTGCCGCGAGCCTGGTCGTATCAGTGCGCGTACCGGATAGCCGGCCGCGCAGAATTGGCGCTGCAACTCTCGGCCGATGAATCCCGTCGCTCCAGTCAGGGCAACAGGCGAGTTCAGTCGAAAGTCTTCATCCATGCGCACCCGCAACAGCGCTGCCAAGCACGTTCTGCGAACGCGCCAGGAAGTCCTGCTTCGCCTTGGAACGGGATAACTTGCCGGACGAGGTCCGCGGCAGCGTGCGCGGCGGCACGAGATCGATATGGCAGGTGATGCCGAAATGGGTGTTGATGAGCGAACGCAGCTCGTCGATGAGGCTGCGCATCTTGGCCGGATTGGTTTCGCGGGATTCCACCACGATCACGACCTGATCCGTGCCGGCATCATCGGCAAAGGAAAACGCCGAGACGTTGCCGAAACGTACGCCCGGCAGGCTTTCCGCCACGTATTCCAGATCGTGCGGCCAGATGTTACGGCCATTGACGATGATCACGTCTTTACGGCGTGCTGTCACCACCACATGCGAGCCAACGCGATAGCCAATGTCACCGGTGTCTAGCCAGCCGTCTTCCGACAGCACTTCGGCGGTCGCGGTCGGATTCTGGAAATAGCCTTGCATGACGCTCGGACCACGCAGACAGATGCGACCGCACTGATAATCCGGCAAGTCATTGCCGGCATCGTCACGGATCGCCATTTCAAAGCTGGGCAGAATCTCGCCGCAGTCAACAAAGGTCAGCGTTTCTTCCGGCTTGTCTGCCTTGGCTGCCGACAGGATCTCGACGCGACCCTCGGTCGCCATGATTTCCTTGTCGACCTTGACCGCGCTGATGCCGGCGTCGAGTTCGGCAAAGCTGATCGCCAGCGCACATTCGGCCATGCCGTAGCATGCGACGAAAGCACGGGGGTCGAACTTGGCAGGCTTCAGCACATGGGCAAACTGACGCAGCGGCTCCGGGTGGATACGCTCGGCGCCGACGCAAGCCACGCGCCAGGAGCTGAGGTCGTAACGGTCTTGATCGGTTAAGCGCAAGCGCTTGGCGCACAGCGCGTAACCGAAAGGTGGGCTGGAAGAAATCGTGCCGCGGTTCTGGGAAATGACCTTCAGCCACAGGCGCGGGCGCATGGCGAAAGTACGCGGACTCAGGTAATCAGCCGACAATTGGCTCCCTAGCGGCAGCAGTACGAAGCCGACCAAGCCCATGTCGTGATAGAGCGGCAACCACGCCACCATGCGGTCCTGGCGAGTGATCTTGAGACCATGCACAGCAATGTCGCGCAGGTTGGTCATGACGCAGTGCTGGGAAATCTCCACGCCGCGCGGGAAACGTGTGCTACCCGAGGTGTACTGCAGATACGCCGTTTCGTCGGCGCGCAGCGGCTCAAGTTCACAGTCGAGTTCCGGCAGGAGATCGAATTCGTCGGGTGTGCCGGCCTTGACCAGGTCCAGGCGTTCAACGGCCTGACGCAAGAAGCCGACGTGTGATTCCGGCGCGACGGCGATATCGGCACCGCAGCTATCGAGCATGCGCTCGAGTTGTTCGACGTAGGCCTTGCGCGCACCCAACTGGAAACCGGCGGGCAGAGCAACAGGGATGTAACCGGCATACTGACAGGCAAAGAAAAACCGATGAAACATCGGTTCTGTCTCCGCCACAATCGCGACGCGGGCGCCGCGCTTGCAGCCCAGCCCGCGCAGACGGCGCGCCAGGGCCATGGCTTCGATGCGTAACTCGCGGTAACTCAGAACGGCAAACAGTTCACCACGTCCATCGTAGAAGTTGTATCCAGCCTCGCCTTGGGCGGCATATTCGAGCGCGTCAACTAGGGTCGCGAAGTCGGCGTTGCGCAGCGGCAATATGTTGTTGATTATCGTGGCTTTCATCATGATTGGAGTTGAATTGTACGGACTGAATCGACAAACCCTAGCGAGACTGGGCTGTCCCCCCTGACGCAGCGGCGGAGATTATAACCGGTTCGTAACATTAGTGAGATAGTTAATTTAAACCCGCAATATATAGACGAAATGCCGCTATCTGCCATCGCCCTCCCCAGAACGATGCACGTGGCAAGGTGGTCGATGCTGCTTCCCCCGTTCCGGGGCCGATTTTGCCTCCTAGTTAGCACTTCGTGCAACGCGTTTGTCATGGTTGGGGGCTGGGAGACCGTCTCGGTGGAGTTCTGAAGACGGGTTTGGGCAGGCCTTTGAAGGCCTTTCCGCAGCGCCCGTAGGCGCCGCAAGTGGGCGTGGTCGAAAGGGTGTGATGCAGTGCGGCGCGCCTTCAAGGCCTCATTCAAATACACCGTGCAGTCGCCAACGTTGTTCGCCATCGAGTTCCTTGTAGACCCATAGCCGGCTGCCATGGGTGGTTTTAGCAATGAAATAATCCCGCGCCAGACCATGCTCGTCCCACCATCCCGTGTCGATGCGTTCGCGCGCTGGTACCAGTCGCAAAGGACCGTCGAATTGGGGTATGCCATGTTGGGTGGACAAGGTGACGGGCTCTTTGACCAGCCACACGGGGCGTGTGTTCAAGCCATCGGAAAAAAGGCTTTTCATGCCACCACGTCGTGCCGGTTCATCATTCTCCCGCCAGCGCCAGGCGACTTCAGGACGGTGGTCGGGTTGCAGATCCATGGCGCGCAAGGCTTGCGAACCACAACGGGAGCGCAAGCGATCGATAAAGCTCGCATAGGCTTCGCCTTGCGCATGATGACGGGCACCGAACAAATCCGCACCTATGGTCGGATTGCCCTGCACCAGTTCGTCGACCTTGAGTTCCAGCGCAGTGACCGGCTCCTCGAGCGTCATGCGCATGAGCGTCTCACGCAGCAATAGCAGCATGTGCTCGTGATCCCGCGTCGGATGAGTCAGGCGGATATCGAAGCGTTCCTCGTATCGGGAGCCATTGCTCAGCCGCCAGCGCAGATGCCGAGTCATGGTGGTGTGGGTGCGCAGATAGCCTTGTAATTCAAGTAACAGGCGTTCACCGGCGGTCACCAAAGCCTGGGCGTGACGCACTTCCCATGGCAGTTCAAGCGTCGCCTCGAACAGCTCAGGGGCTACCATGGTGGCGCGGGGATCGGACGTCTGCCCATATAGACGATCGAAAGTATCCAGCAGGACCGGCGACAGGCGCCGCGCCAGATCGGCGCGCGACAAACGTCGACATTCGCCCAGCGTACGTACGCCGATGCTGTCCAAAGCTTCCTGTTCGGACGGCGCCAAACGCAGGACGTTCAGCGGCAGGCCGCCGAGATGGCGACCAAGCTCATGAACATCCTGCACCACGCAGCGCGCCGTACCGCGCGCCAGCAAGGTGGCCGCTAATGGCGTCGGTGCGACCGCATACTGGGCGCGATAGCCGAGTTGCTTGAGCCCTTGCCGCAGCCGCGCGAGTAGACCATCGAGACCATGGAACAGACGCAAGCTACCGCGCACTTCGAGCAACACACCATCGGGCGGCACCAGGCTGACCAGCGGCGTCATCTGCATCGCCCACAGACCGAGGTTGTCGAGGGCATGCTGTTCAGCGCGTTCATTGCGTTCCAGCTCGATTATTTCACCCAGCGCATGGGCGGCGCCGAGAGGCATGCCGGCGCGAATACCGAGCGTTGCCGCCCGCGTATTGGCCATCAAGATCTTGCGGCGACTACCCTCGCCCTGCACCAAGACACAGGCCCACTTCTGAGTCATGCCACGCGTCAGCACTTCGAGCGGCAATTGCGGCAGGTGGATGTGCAACCACAAGGCCGTCGCGGGTGACGCTCTGACCATCGGCCGGACATCGTCTACCGAGCGTATCGACGTCGGCATGACGGCGGGAAAAGTCGTCATCAAGGGCAGTGAATGGGGCATCGCTTATTTCCTTTTTATAGTTCCAGCTGACAGTGCAGATCGGCCTGAGCGCCACGCGCCTTGCGTACATTGACGCGCAAGGCCGCAGGACTGGCGACCACGCCGGGCAGCGGGTCGACAAGGGCTTCGATTTCGAGTCTGAGGGGCGCCGGTGAAGGCTGAGCCGCACGGCTCACGGGGCGGAAGATCAGCCCCCAAGTCGAGCCGGCTTCGGCGGCGATCTGCAGGCGACGTAGACGCAGATTGGAAAGCGTGTCTAACCACAGCAGCGCCGCGCCACAATCGCCGAAGCGCAGCGCCTGCTCATAGGCCCACAGCACCTGCACGCGGATGCGCGACTCATCCTCGGGGAGATCCACCACCAGCACGCGGCTCAGGTCGAGACCATGACCGCGCAGTGCGGGCGAATAAGGCACATGGGGCGGCGCCACCCAGATGATCCAGCGGCCCTCGCGACTTAAGCGGGCCAGTGCCGGTAACACCAAGCGCAAAGCGCCTATGCCGATGTCGGCCGACAGAATCTCGGTCAGCCCGCTGCGCGGCCAGCCGTCGCCGGGCAGGATGGCGTCCAAGGCGGCATAACCAGTGGCCATACCAGCGACGGCAGGTGCCCCGCTGCGGGCGCGCCACACACAGGCACACTGCAGGAGCTCGTCAAGTGTCACTGCCAGTGGGTTCTCAGGACGCCGACACCAAGGCCCTCGATGACTAGGTCACGAGAACCGGGCTCGATCTCTAGCGGCTCGAAGTCAGGATTTTCCGGCAGCAAGGAGATGCGATTACCGCGCTGGCGGAAACGTTTGACCGTCACTTCGTCGTCGATGCGCGCGACCACTATCTGGCCATTACGCGCCGTACGCACGGCATGCACGGCGAGCAGATCGCCATCGAGGATGCCGGCGTCGCGCATGCTCATGCCGCGCACTTGCAACAGATAATCGGGCTGGGGTTTGAATAGCGTCGGTGCCACCGGGTAGCGCCCCATCACATGCTCTTGCGCCAAGATCGGCTGACCGGCGGCGACGCGGCCGATGAGCGGCAACCCAACTTCTTCGACGATGCGTAAACCGCGCGAGGTATTCGGCGACCACTCCAGCGCGCCTTTGCGCGCCAGTGCCTCGATATGCCGCTGCGCCGCGTAGCGCGACTGGAAGCCGAACGCAGAACTAATCTCGGCGCGGCTCGGCGGCATGCCGTTCTGCGCGCTGTGCTCGCGGATAA
>JAYWAC010000301.1:0-3383 GCA_043782755.1 Pseudomonadota bacterium
TTCAGCATAGCTCCAGCCGAATTCCGCCTTGATCCAGGGAAACAGCGGCGCCAGCACCAGTTGAAAGAAATGGCTGATCATGTGCGCGCCAGCCACCAGGCCAACGATCAAGGCATCGTCACGCCACGGCACGGGATTGGCCGGCAGGCTTTCGACTTGTGAACTCATGGCGAAAGACTTAGGCCTGCTTGCGCGAATTTCCTGTTGTCGGACATCATGCGTGGCGGTGTCACGGCTGAGTGAGGAGCGCGCACCATAACCCGATGCACGGCATGAATCCACGCCGGCGCCGCTCGGTCTGCGGCGACGCCTGCCGTGTCGCCCTCAACCACGCACGATTTGATCTGACCCACGGAGATCTCGAATGAAAGCCATGCTCAGCACCGCGCCAGGCGGTCCGTCCACCTTGGTCTTAAGTGAACTGCCGTCGCCCACCGCCGGCCCGGGCGAAGTGCGGATCCGAGTGCGCGCTTGCGGCGTGAACTACCCCGACACGCTCATCATCGAGGACAAATACCAGTTCCGTCCCGCGCGTCCGTTCGCGCCCGGTGGTGAAGTGTCCGGTGAAATCGATCAACTCGGCGAAGGTGTCACAGACCTCAAGCTCGGCGATCACGTGATCGCGATGCTGGGTCACGGCGGCATGGCCGAACAGGTGGTGACCAAGGCCGCCAAGGTCTTCACCGCACCGGCCGGCATGCCCTTCGACGAAGCGGCAACCTTCATCCTGACCTATGGCACCTCCTATCACGCGCTCAAGCAGCGCGGCACCGTCAAGCCCGGTGATTCGCTGCTGGTGCTGGGTGCGGCGGGTGGCGTCGGTCTCGCCGCCGTCGAACTCGGCAAGACCATGGGCGCACGCGTGATCGCGGCGGTCTCGAGCGAAGAGAAGCTGGCCTTGGCCAAGGCCCATGGCGCCGATTCTGGCGTGGTCTATCCTACCGGCCCCTTTGACAAAGACGGCAGCAAGGCATTGGCGGCCCTCTTTAAGGAAGCCTGCGGCGCGAATGGCGCCGATGTGGTCTATGACGCAGTCGGCGGCGACTATGCCGAAGCCGCGTTGCGTTCCACCGCCTGGGAAGGTCGCTTCCTGGTAGTCGGCTTTCCTGCTGGCATTCCGCGTATTCCGCTCAACCTCGCATTGCTCAAGAACTGTTCCATCGTCGGCATCTTTTGGGGCGCGTGGACCGAGCGCGATCCGATCGCGAGTCAACAGAACAACCGAGAACTGGTCGAGTTCTACACCCAGGGCAAGATCAAGCCGCACATCTCAGCACGTTATCCCCTGGCCCAGGCCGGTCAAGCGATCGCTGATCTGTCGGGTCGCCGCGCACTCGGCAAACTGGTGGTAATGATCGACGAATAAATCACTCTAGCGGTGGTCGCGGCGCGCACGCAGATTGTCGAAGGCGCAGTCGGCATGGAGAAACTCGCCATCGAGCGACTCGAACAGGACGGCGTGGTGCAGTTGGGCGAGACAGACCGTGTGCGACTGGTCACCAATCTCCTGACCGTGCTGGTCAGCGAGGGTGAAACGCAGCCGGTGTTGTCGGTGGATCACGCATGAACAGCACTTCACCAGTCCAGCGGCTGCCGGTCGCGGTGCTGTTGAGGTATGGCGCATTGTCGACGCTGGCGATGGCTTTGCTGGGAGCGGGAGTCGTAGGATTAGCGCAACCGACGCTGGTGCCGGCGCTGGCCACACCTACAGTCGCCTGGCCTATGATCGCGGTGGGCGCGATGCTTGAATCCGCTGCTGTCGCGGTATTGCTGAACGCTGTGCGCATGCGACGCCGCGCGGCTGAATCCGAAATTCGATAGCACAGGCAGACACTAGGGTCTGCCCGGCTCTCGCGGCACGATGCACGAGACACCGTGCCGCCATCAAGGCGGTGGCTTACATGCCGTAGTCGCTGCCCGTGCCTTCGCGCGCGACGCTGCCGTCGCCATTGTCTTCCGAGGCCGTCGCCACTGCCGCAGCGGTGGTGATCAGGAGACCTGCAATCGAAGCGGCGTTCTGCAAAGCCGAACGCACAACCTTGGCCGGATCGAGTATGCCCATCGCGAGCATGTCACCGTATTCCTCGGTCTGGGCGTTGTAACCGAAGTTACCCTTGCCGGCCTTGACAGCCGCCATCACCACCGACGGCTCAACGCCAGCGTTGGCCACGATCTGACGCAGCGGCTCTTCCATGGCGCGCAACGCGATCGCGATGCCGAGATCCTGCTCGTGGTTGTCACCCTTGATCGAGATCGTCTGCAAGGCACGCACCAGCGCCACACCGCCGCCCGGTACCACGCCTTCGGCAACTGCCGCACGGGTCGCGTGCAAGGCATCTTCAACGCGTGCCTTCTTTTCCTTCATCTCGATTTCAGTCGCGGCACCAACCTTGATGATCGCCACGCCGCCAGCGAGCTTGGCAACCCGTTCCTGCAGCTTCTCGCGATCGTAGTCGGAGGTCGTCTCTTCAATCTGCTGACGGAGCTGCTTGACGCGCGACTCAATCGCCTTGGAATCACCGGCACCATCGATAATCGTGGTGACTTCCTTGGTGATGGTCACGCGTCGCGCGGTGCCGAGATTTTCCAGCGTCACTTTGTCGAGGCTCAAACCGATTTCCTCGGCGATCACCGTGCCGCCGGTCAGCACTGCCAGGTCTTCCAGCATCGCCTTGCGACGATCGCCAAAGCCCGGCGCCTTGACCGCCGCGACCTTGAGGATGCCGCGCAGCACGTTGACCACCAGGGTTGCAAGCGCTTCGCCTTCGACATCTTCACTGACGATCAAGAGTGGCTTGCCGGCACGCGCTACCGCTTCCAATACCCCCAGCATGTCTTGCAGCTTGCCGACCTTCTTGTCGCACAGCAGGATGAAGGGCTCATCGAACTCGACCGACATGGTCTCGCCCTTGTTGATGAAATAGGGCGACAGATAGCCACGGTCGAACTGCATGCCTTCGACGATGTCGAGTTCATTCTCGAGACCATTGCCGTCCTCGACCGAGATCACGCCGTCCTTGCCGACCTTCTCCATCGCCTGCGCAATGATCGCGCCGACCGATTCGTCGGCATTGGCGGAAATCGTGCCGACCTGGGCAATCGCCGCGTTATCGACGATAGGCTGAGCCAATGCCGCCAATGCCGCGACTGCGGCGGTGACTGCCTTGTCGATGCCGCGCTTGAGATCCATCGGATTGATGCCAGCGGTAACCGACTTCAAGCCTTCGCGTACGATGGCCTGCGCCAGCACCGTCGCGGTGGTGGTACCGTCGCCCGCTACATCAGAAGTCTTGGACGCGACTTCCTTCAGCATTTGCGCACCCATATTCTCGAACTTGTCGGCCAGTTCGATTTCCTTGGCCACTGACACGCCGTCCTTAGTC
>JAYWAC010000302.1:0-23575 GCA_043782755.1 Pseudomonadota bacterium
CCAGCAGGCCGGCGCGCTCTAGCGATCGCACCAGTACCACCGTGCTCGCCACCGACAGACACAGACCCACCACCAGACTCGCGCCGAAAGACCAACCCCAGCTCGACGCGACCGCCGTGCCGAGGCTTCCGATAAGCAACATTTCAAGCAGCGCGCCGGGCAGCGCGATGCCGCGCACGGCATACAACTCCTCGATGGAAAAATGCAGGCCGACGCCGAACATCAGCAGGATCACCCCGACATCGGCCAATTCGTGGGACAGCTCGACATTGGCGACGAAGCCCGGCGAGGCCGGGCCGAGCAGAAAGCCGGCGACCATGTAGCCGACCAGCACCGGCACGCGCAGACGCGCGGCGATGAAACCCAACACCAGCGCGAGACCTAGGCTGGCGGCGATGGTGACTATCAGTGAAGGTTGGTCAGGCATGGGCTGGTGTGGTCTTACTCGCGGCGGGACAGGTCAGCAATTGTGACTAATCGGGCTGCGGACTCAAACCTGCCATCGCGCGCGGTTATTTGCGCTGTTCCAATTCGTCGTGCTCCAGTGCGCACAGGCGCGAGGTGATCGACAGCAGGATCACGCCATTGGCGGCCTCGCGGCGGGACTTGCTAGCATGGGCCTCCTGTTCGCGATGGAGTCGCCCCATGTTTCCTGTCGGTCGCCACATTCTTGGTTCGTTCGTCTGCCTGTTCGCGCTGGCCGGCTGTTCGCAAGATCAACAAAACAAGTTTTCTCGCGTCGGCGTGTCGTGGCTGGACGGCGATTACCGCGTGACCTATGCGGACGGCCAGCACGTCAAAAGCTGGGAAGTACACGATGGCAAGGTCACCAGCGACCCGCAAAAGGGCTATTACTTTTTCTGGGCGCGCATCGACGGCAAGAAGGCCTATGTGCAGACGCCGATAGAACGCACCTACATCGAAGAAATGCCCTGAGGCACAGCGTCGAGCTGTGCGATCTTGTGACTGTGGGCCTGCTCGCCCGCTCGGCCCTCAGCGCAGCCGCACCTCATGATCGAATTCTCCTTTACGCACTTCGATGACGAGATCGAGCGCCTTGACCATCTCGGCGAAGCCGGCATGGCCGTAGTCCTTGGGGTCGAAAGTTGAATCGAGGCGCTTGATCATCGGCCAGATGGCGGCCTTGTGCACCCAGGGTTCGCCACGGTTCTCGGCCAACAGACGCACCGCACGACGCATTATCTCAACGGCCGGATCGATGGGCACCGGCGCGGCGGTGGCTTGGTCCGGCGCGCCACTCTCTGCGCTCAGCGGCTCAGCCTCGACCAGATTTTCGTAATAACGGAATTCGTGGCAACTCTTTGCCCAATGGCGATTGGTGGAACGGCGCGTGCCGACCCCGACCAGAGTGCGGCCGGCAGCCTTGATCTTCTGCGCGACGGGCATGAAGTCGCTGTCACCGCCGACGATGATCAGCGTGCCGATGTGAGCGAAGCGCGCGAGATCCTCGGCCGCGTCCAGACACAGCTTGATGTCGGCGCCGTTCTTGGCCGAAGCGCCAGGCGGAAACAATTGAATCAACTCTACCGCGCATTGCAGTAGCTGATCGCGATAGCGCCCGAAGAACTGCCAGTTGCAGTAGGCGCGATTGATGGCGATGGGGCCGAAGGACGCGCCTAGTTCGACGATCGCCTGGATGTCGACCAGCGGCTCCTGCACTTTGAAACGGTTGTCTGACTTGGCGTAACTGCCTTCGCCGAATTTGTCCTCGACCAATCCCGCGTGCAGGTTTTCGAAATCCCAATAGATGGCGACCGAGCGCAGCTCGTCGTTGCGGACATGATTCAAGGGCTGCTTCCTGATGGCGCGAGGACGGCTACCGAGAGCGCTGACCTCGCGATGTAATGGACGGCGGGCATCTACCAGCCGCGCGCGGCGGCCACCAACGTGATGTTGGCGACACCATCGGCGCCACTCGCCAGCATCACCGCCTTGCCGCGTACCGCCTGCGCGAACTGTTCGACTTCGCCGCCGTAGGTGTCAAAACCCGCGACCGCAAGGGTGGTGGTCTCCTTGCCCTTGAAACCGCTCTCGAGTTCACCGGGCATGCCGAACAAGCCGCCACGCAGAATGAAATAGCCCTTAGTGCCGTAGAACTCGACGCGTGGTGTACCGCCGGCGGCGCCGGTGCAGGCCGTAATGTTACCGACCGCGCCGTTCTTGAACATCACATTGACCGCAGCGTGGTCATCGGTTTTGAAGCCCCAGCAACGATTGCTCAGCACGCCGCTGGCCTTGGCCGCATCGGCATTCATCAACCAGCGCAGTACGTCGAGCAGATGGGTGCCGACATCGCCGATAGCCCAACCGCCGCTGCGCTTTTGGTTCTGGCGCCACTTCGGTGGCGCGCTTGGATAGGGGTGATAAACCTGCACGCGCGCTTCCAGCGCCTCGCCATAGCGGCCAGCGGCAATGGCCTTGGCCAGCTTCTGCAATACAGGGTGTGCGCGATTGTTGAATCCGATGCGCAACTCACGACCGGCTTGCTCGGCGGCGCGGGTCATGGCACGGCAGTCGGCGACGGTGACCGCCATCGGCTTTTCACACAACACATGCTTGCCGGCCTTGAGCGCGGCCACGGTTTGAACGCGATGCAGATCGGGCGGACTCGCGACCCACACCGCATCTAGATCGGGATGGGCGAGTAAGGCTTTGAGGTCGGCATAGGCGCCAGCGATGCCGTGTCGTTCGGCGAAGGCCTGCGCGCCCTTCACGGTCGAGCCCAGCACTGCCACCAGTTTGTTGCCGCGTGCACGCGCGATGGCGGGCGAGAAAGTGTGATCGGCCCAACCGGACGATCCGATCATGCCCCAACGTAAATCAGCCATGGACGAACCTCTTGTCGAAATCAACATTCTGTTTGTGTCTGCGCGTGAATGAGAGCGTGCTGGCGTGCTCAGCCTAGCGGCGGTGGCTGTCGCGGCGTGCTCGGCAAACGGGTGTCGAGGCAGGCCCAGCTCGGCGCGCTGTCGGTCCAGATGGTCATCGCCGGCCGTACCGCTTGCGGATTGTCCAGCGTGCCGACCCGCAGCACCACAACTTGCGTTCGTTCATCGGCGTGGGCGTAGACGTGGGTGCCACACTGCGCGCAGAAACGGCGATGCATGTGATTGCCGCTGTCGGCAAGACAGAAGTAATCAGCGAGCTCACCCTCGATATGCAGCGCGTCGGCCGGCAAGAGACTGTTGACAGTAGCGCTGCCGGCGCCGATGTACTGACAGACTCGACACCAGCACAGGCGGGTGATGAGTGGTTCGGCTGTGACACGATAACGCACCGCGCCGCACAGACATCCTCCGGTCAACATCAGCGCAACACCTGTTCGTCTTCGCGATGGCGCCATCATGCGTTGAGTGATGTCACGACAGCAAGCGCGCGCCGCGCGCCTTTCAATCACCGGGCGCGGTGGTTAAGATTCTGCGGCGCTGGCGCGGGCCATGGTGACACACGCGGCGCGGGGAGATGCACTCGATGACAGACCAGCCAGCCGTCCTGCGGCACGATGAGGTCACGGCCGCCTGGCTGAGCGCCGCGCTGCAAGCCAAAGGTATTGATGCCGAGGTCGTCGACTTCAAGGTCGAAGGCGTCGGCACCGGCCAGCTCGGTGAGACCAAACGTTTTCTCTTGCGCTATCGGGGCACGCCGCCGACCAATGCACCGCGCACCGTAGTCGGCAAATTTCCTTCCGACAATGCGGTCGCCGCTGCCAGCGGCCGCGATATGGGTTTCTATCGCTCCGAGGTGATGTTCTATCGCGAACTCGCCCATAAAGCGGTGATCAACACACCCCAGGTTTATGTCGCCGAATACCAGCAGAGCAACGGCAACTTCGTGCTGCTGCTGGAAGACATGGCGCCTGCCACCACCGGCGATCATATGCAGGGCTGCTCGGTCGACAACGCGCGCAAGGCGCTCAAGGAAGCCGCCATGCTGCATGCCGCGTTCTGGAACGACGCTGAACTCGAACGCCAACCGTGGCTTTACGTGCCGCCCGGCGCGCAGGGTTTCTACACCACTGCGTTGCTTGAATCCTCGTGGGATTTCTTCGTCAAGAACTATGCCGCACAGATGGACCCGCAAGTCATCAGGGTGTGCGAGAAATTCGTCGCTTGCCACGCCGCCTGGAACGCACCGCGCGCGGCGCCGAAATGTTTTTCCCACAACGATTTCCGCGTCGACAATATGCTGTTCGGCGGTGATCGCATCTGCATCGTCGACTGGCAGACCAGCGCTTATCTTGGTAGTGGTATGGACGTCGCCTACTTCCTCGGCAGTGCCTTCGATCGCGATACACGCAAGGCGGTCGAACGCTCTCTGTTGAAGGACTATCTCGCCGAGCTGCATGCGCGCGGCGTCAAGGACTACGACTTCGAACACCTGATGGCCGATTACCGCCACTACAGTTTCGCGGTGCTGGTGGTCGCGATCGCTGCGACCGTGATCGTGAAGAAAACCGAGAGAGGCGATCGCCTGTTCATGAAAATGGTCACTGATGGCGCTTATCAGGCGATTGATAACGATGCCGTCGATGCCCTGCCTGCTTAAGAGGTTTCATCATGCGTCTGGCCAAACAGCATATCGACATCGGCATGTTCACTAACGACATCGCCGCGCATCGTGCCTTCTGGGGTGACACCTGCGGTTTGCGCCTCGACCACGAATTGAGTTTTGGTGACGGCTGGGTACAGCACCGTTACGACGCCCATGACTCGGTCATCAAGGTCAATCAATATCCGACGCCGTTTGAAGAGGCCAAACCGACCGGCTATGTGGGGCTGACCATCGCGCGCGTCGGACAGCCGGTGTGGGAAGGTCGCAACCCCGGTGGCGAGCCGGTGCGTCTGGTGCCGCCCGGCACCGATGCTGTGGTCGGCATCGGCATCACGGTCGGCACACAAGATCCGGATCGCATGATGCGGTTCTATACCCACGCGATGGAATTCGAGCGGGTCGGCCCGCAGGTCGCACGCTGCGGCGACAGCTTGTTATTCGTGGTGGAAGGGCCGGGCGGCAGCGAGATTGAAACCTTCGTCGGCCCGAACTTCCGTTATCTCACCGTGCAGATTTTCGATGCCGACGCGGAATGCGAGGCCATCGCGCAGCGCGGCGGCCACTATGTGCAGAAATGCCAGACCTTTCCCAAGGTCGCACGCTATGGCTTCATCGCCGACCCTGATGGCAATTGGATAGAGATCTCGGCGCGCGCTTCGCTGACCGGCATCATGCCGCGCGAGGACTGATACCCGGCTGTCCGTGTCACGTCCTGCGAAGCGCGTCACGTCCGTGTGCCCTGGTCGCCAACAAAGTTGAACGGTATTCACATTCCTGACGCGTTGCGCTTTTCCTCGCACATGGCAACACGGATAGTCCCCGCTCCTCGCCAAGCGAGCCTTGGCCTTGTTACAGCATTCCTAGCGAGAACATGCCGGAGAAACCCAATGATCAATCAAACTAAATCCGCTTTGGCCCTGACTATCGCCCTGGGCCTGGCCACCAGTGCCGGCGCGGTCATGGCCGACAGCAAGAACAAAGGCAAGAATGAAGAGAACCATGGCGGCGGCGCGGCGGCCTGCAGAGTCGTGGCGACGGCCCTCGGCACCACTTCCGGAGGCATTTACGCCGCGCTGCAAACGGCGCTGACCACGGCGGTCACCGACGAGACCTCTGGCCTCGATCTCAATATGTGGGCGACGCTGGTCAATCGTGACGGCGTGGTCTGCGCAATCGCGTTCTCCGGCGCAAACCGCAATTCGCAATGGCCGGGCAGCCGCGTAATCTCGGCCCAGAAGGCCAACACCGCCAACGCCTTCAGCCTCGACACCCTCTCGCTGTCGACCGCCAACCTGTATTCGGCGGTGCAGCCGGGCGGCAGCCTTTTCGGTCTGCAAGAGAGCAACCCGGTAGACACCGACGTCGCCTACCAGGGCCCGCCCGCCAACTTCGGCAAGAAGAACGACCCAATGGTCGGCGCACGCCCCGGTGGCGTGAACGTATTCGGCGGCGGTCTGGCGCTCTACAACGCTGACCACAAGCTGATCGGCGCGCTCGGTCTGAGCGGCGACACTTCTTGCGCGGATCACGACATCGCGTGGCGCGTGCGTAACAACCTCAAGCTCGACAACCTCGCCGGTGTCGGCGGTGTCGGCCCCGACGCCGCGCACATCGACGGTATCGTGTTCGATATCGCCGCAGGCGCCAGCGCTGGCGGTTTCGGTCATCCGACCTGTATCAAGAGCGACAACGCGACGGCGGTATCCGACAACGCCGGTAGCACGACCTACGTAGCGACGCTGCCCGCCGCCAACCACTAAATCGCTGCTGCCGTCCAGCCCTTGCACGCGGCGCGTGCAAGGGCTGCGGCGCGTTGCCCTTGGCCGCCCTGCGCGGCGCGTATACCCCACCTGCACTCGCTCATCGGTCAACGGCGTCTTAATCGTCGATTTATTTTCCACGCGCCGACCACTATCCTTGTTGAAGAAACGCGAACCTTGCGCGTGGTGCCTGGAGGCAGAAGCGTGCCGCATTCCTCAGTCGGTTTTTCTCACCGGTCTCGTTCGTGACGACCATTCGCTATCTGCCGCTCAAATTTGTCGCCGCCGGCGTGATATCGGGTTTGCTGTGCTGGTTGGGCGGTCTGCTCGCGCCGGAAAACTCGCTGCTCATCAAGGTCTACCCAGGTCTCATCTTCGGCACCGTCCTGTATGCGGTCGGACGCCACGCGGCGCTCGCGCCACGGCGCCGCCACGGCCTGACCTTCGCCATCATCGTCGCGGCCACGATCGTCGCGTGGCGCGCGGCGGTCGATATCGGTTACATGCACGGTCGGCCGTGGCCGATGCTGGCGGCCGGTGCGCTCGGCGCGCTGGTGTTGGCACTGGGTCTTACGTGGGCATGGGGTTGGCGGCGCGGTGTGGCGCTGGCGTTCTGTGCAATCGTCGTGACCGGCGCGCTGGTGGCGCAGGCCGTGCAGTGGGTGTGGGATGCCTATCCGGCGATGGATGAAGTAGTCGAAATCAGCCTGTTGTTCGTCGGCTGGCAGGCCCTCGTGATGCTGGCTATCGCGCTCAGCGCGCCGATGGTCTTGCGCGGGAGTCATTGAAGGCCGAGAGCCGCAGCGCCGCGGCGGCGGTCCGAGGTGGTCGCCGGCCGCGCGGTCGGCAGTGCAAGCGTCTCGCGGTGACAGGCCCGCTGCTCGCTCAGACCTTGTTTACTGTCATCTTGAATCCAAATTTCCCACAACCCCGAACACCACACTGTGCCCTGCGCCTGCTGGCGCTGGCGGCACTGTTGGTCAACCTGGTGGGCTGCGGCCTGTTCGGCCCGCGCGAGACGTCGGAACTCTTGCCCGAGCCCGCGCCTGTCGTCACAGTGACGCCGCAAGGCGAACCGCCGCCGGACGACGATACTGCGCTGCTGCGCGGCCATCTCTACGAGCACTACAAACTCTGGAAAGGCACGCCCTATCGTATGGGCGGACTCACCACGCGCGGCATCGACTGCTCGGGTTTCGTGCTGGTAACTTTCAAGGCCCTGTTGGATACGCCTTTGCCGCGCACCGTCGACGAACAGGCCACGCTTGGACGCGGCATCGTGCCGGCGGAGCTGCGCACTGGCGATCTGGTGTTCTTCAAGACCGGTGCGGCAATCCGCCACGTCGGCATCTACCTCGACCATGGTCGCTTCATGCACGCATCGACCCGCCGCGGCGTGATGATCTCGGCGCTGGATGATAGCTATTGGCGACAGCGCTTCTGGCAGGCACGTCGCCTACGCGAGCCGCTGGTTGCGCGCGCAGAACATCAAGACGACACCCCTCCCGCCCGACACTGACCTCAGCGCCGCTGGCGCGTCATTCCGTGCTGCGGATCAAGACCGGCCCTGCACGCATCGTCGGTGATGAAATCGTCATCACAAGTATCGCGCAAGCTAGCAGCCTGCTTTACGCGGTTTCGAGTGATATCGCACGCCGCCAGAACAGCGCCTTATCTTTCGCTCTAGCACAATTCTTCACCCGTTTGAGTCGCACGCTTCTGAATTAACAATGCTCTACACTCTTAAATTATGTGAACACGGATTTAATGTGTTTGTTCAGTGAGCACCTGACCGTTGTTTACAGTTCGGACTTGCGCGCAGCCGGGCAAACCATGACTCGCAAGAGCAGCCTACCCGTCGCCGCCAGCCAATTTGCTTCTCAGTTTTCAGTCACCAGGAAGGCCATCATGGACGGCATCAAACTGATACTCACGCTGGTCGTGGTGAGCAGCACGGCATTCATGCCCGCCGACGCCAAGACCAGCGATACGCCCGTCTTCGACATCTGGCTCTCGCAATGGGCCAACAACGCCCACCAGATCACCCACGAAAGACTGCCATGTCTGCGCGCCGACAAAGGCGCCTGCAGTGGCGCGTTTTCGTCGTCGGTCGCGGGCAACCGCGCGGCGAAACGCACAGGCGCGGTCGAGCCCTTCAGCCATCCCAGACACGCATCACGCAGCGCGCGCCGGCAGGTGGTGTTCAAGAACGCGAACCGCGTTGAGACCACGACGGCACCGATGGGTGGCGCGTTCCAAAGCATGGGTGCCGTGGCCAGAACCAGCCGTTTCCTGATCTTGAACGACACCGACAACAAGCTCCTCGGCATCGATCTCGATGAGCCGGGCGAAACGCTGCCCAGCGAGGTCGAGACGCTCGCAGGCTTCGTTGGCGAAGCCGAACAGGAGACGCCGACCGATGACAAACTGCTGGCCAGTACCGCCGCCGGCGTCGGCGATAGCGCCTTTGTCTCGCTCTATGCTTTCGAAGATGACAGCGGCACTGGCGAAACGCAGCGCGGCTTGCAGGAAATCACCAGTCTCGTCGGCGCGCAATCGGTGCTGGCCTCGGCGGCCTCGGTAACCGAACCCGGCAGTCTGCTCTTGATAGCTACCGGTTTGCTTGTTGCGCTGCGCGTGCGCAGACCTTGCAAGCGCGAGCGCAGCGGCCAGCTGCAACTTAAGATCTGAGTCGCCCTCATGGGCCATCGGCGCGCTAGCCCGTAACGGCTGCGGCAGCGTCCTAGACACCGTGTCTCGCGGCCAGCGGCAAACGACTAGCGTAGGCAAGGCATGACAGGAAGCAAGGCGCGCATTCATCACTCGACGCCGCGACGCCGCGCGTGCTGGCTCATCCTGCCGCTGCTGTGCTCGCCTCTCGCCGTGTTGGCAGCTGACAGCGTAACGGCAGCTTACGAACTCGGTCTGGTGCGCATGAACCAGGGTGACACGCAAGGCGCCATCGCCCAGTTTCAGAAAGTCATACAAGAGGATGATCATCATCTGCCGGCGCGCCTTGCGCTCGGCACCGCGCACCTGCAAAGCGGCGATGCCGTCGGCGCGGAAAAGGAATTGCGTCTGGCCTTATCGCTCGGCGGCTCCCGTGAAGCCGTCTTTCCTCTGCTCGGCAATGCCTTGCTCGCGCAGCGCAAATACGCGGCGCTGCTCGACACCATCAAAGGCCCGAGCGCCGCCGGCACCGAGAGCTTTGAAATCGCGGTACTGCGTGGTCGCGCGCAGTTCGAACTCGGCAATCTTGAGGGTGCGGGTAAAGACTTCGAACATGCCGCCCAGCGCGCGCCGGAACGCGTCGAAGCGCTGCTCGGACTGGCGCAGATCGCTGCCGCGCAAAGTCGCTATGAGCAGGCGCTGTCCTTGCTTCAACGTGCCCTGAAACTCGCGCCGAACAATGTCGAAGCATGGTTTCGCAAGGGCGAGATCCTGCGCGAACGGGGTGCCGATACGGATGCCCGGCAGGCCTATGACGAAGCACTGAAACGGGATCCGAAGGCGCTGCGTGTGCGTCTGGCGCGCGCCGGCGTGAACTTCAAACTGGGTGAACGGGAAGCGGCGCTGGCCGATGTCGAATTCGTCAGCCGCCGCAATCCCAGGGATCTGAGCGCGGCCTTCCTGCGCTGGCAGATCTTCCAACAGGCCAAGGATAAGGGCGCCGAAGCCGCGTTGGGTGATGTCAGCGGCAAGCTCAGTCAATATGCCGACGAAACCATCACGTCCGAACCGCTCTTGCTGCGCATCGCGGCGTTGGTCCACTACGCCAACCACGATCTGGTGCGGGCCGACAATTATCTCGCGCGCTATGTCGAACTGCGTCCCAACGACACCGCCATGCGGCAGCTGCGCGGTGAAGTGCTGCTGGGGCTGGGCGAGGCCAAAGGCGCCATCGCGATCCTCAATCCGCTGTCGCGCCAAGAGCCGGACAAGCTCGACGTACTGCACTCGCTGGGCCAGGCCTATCTACAAACCGGCAATTACCGCGAAGCAGAATCGGTGTTTGCGCAGTCACTGAAACTCGCACCGTCGAATCACGCGGTGCTGGCAGATCTGGCGCTGGCACGTATCGGCCTCGGCAATGTCGACGGCGCGCAGACCGGTCTCGCCGAGGCCGTGACGGATGGCACGACGGCGCGCGGCGCGCAGATGTTGCTGGCCGTATTGCAGCTCAAAGCCGGCGCTCACGAACGGGCACTCGCCACCCTCGAAGCGGAGATCAAACGCGACGCACACGATCAGCGTGTGCTCAATCTGCTCGGTGTGGCGCGGGCCGCTAACGATGACGAGGCCGGCGCGCGCCAGGCCTTTGAAGCGGCACTGCGCATCGCGCCGGATGACACGCCGGCGGTCTTTAATCTGGCACGACTCGAACGCTCGGCGGGCGATACCCAGGCCGCTCGCACACGCCTGGAAACACTGGTCGAACACAATCCTCACGCTGCCGTGGCCTTGATGGCCCTTGCCGACATGGCCCTCGCCGACGCCGATCGCGCGAGCGCCGCCCGCTGGTTGGAAAAAGCGGTCACGGCACAACCCGATGCCATCGCTGCGGAAGCGCAACTGGTCGCACTCAAGCTCGCCTTAGGCCAGCACAATGAAGCGCTGGCCGCCGCCTCACGCATGGTCGAGCGCCATCCTGAAAATGCGCTGGCGGTCGAATCACTGGCCGAAGCCCAGGCCGCCAATCAGCAGAACGATCAGGCGCTGCGCCATTTTCGTGATGCGGCACGTTACGCCGGCTTCGATGGCGTGCAGCTGATGCGCATCGCCACGCGTCAGGCCGAACTCGAAGACTATGTCGAGGCGCGCCGCAGCTTGCAGAAGGCCATCAATTCCACTGCCTCGGACGAGGCGCGCGAGGCGCTCATTCGTCTCGAAATCAGACTCGGCGAATACGACCACGCACAAAGCCGCATCGCCGCGCTGCGTGAAGACGACACCGGCAATGCGCTGGCGGACATCCTGACCGGTGAACTCGAATTGCAGCGTGACGATGCCGCAGCCGCGATCAAGGCCTATCGCGGCGCGCAGGCCGTGGTGCCGAGCACACTCGCGGCGCTGGGCTTGGCCGATGCCTTGGTCGCGAACGGCGATGTGGCGGGCGCGGCCCATGAACTCGAGCAATGGACCGCGAAGCACGCCGACGATCTGGATGCCAGCCACGCGCTGGCCTTGCTCTACCTGCGACTGCACCGTCTGCCCGAGGCGCGCCGCCTGCATGAACGTCTGGCCGAGGCCCGGCCCGACGATGCCGCACTGCTCGCCAACCTCGCGCGTCTCTATCAACTCGACGGTGACAAACGCGCGCGGGCGACGGCCGCGCGCGCCGCGAAACTCGCGCCGGAGTCGGCCCTTGCACAGGATACGCTCGGCTGGATAGTCGTCACGGAAGGCGATGCACAGGGTGGCCTTGAGCTGTTGCGCAATGCGCTTACACGCGACGGCAATCCCTTGATCCGCTACCACCTCGCCCAGGCCTTGAACGAGCTTGGCCGTGGTGCCGAAGCGCGCACCGAGTTGCGCAAGATTCTGAAGAGTGGCCAACCGCCCGCACTCGTCGCCGACGTGCAGCGTTATTACGATGCCTTGCCCGCGCCATGACGACAGACCGTAATTGCACGCCTTCATCGCATGACACCGCCGTGAGCTGACACAAATGAACCTCGAAGCAATTTACTTCATCAGCCAGATCGTCGCTGCCGGTGCGATCGTCGCTTCGCTGCTGTTCGTCGGTCTAGGGCTGCGGCAAGGCGACAAAACCCAGCGCGCGCTCATGCATCAGTCCACCATTGCGCGCACCATCGAACTCAATCAGCGCCTGACCGACGCACACATCATCGCCTTGATCTTGAAGGCGCGCGATGCGCAGGCGTCGTGGCGCGCCGAAGAAATCTGGCAGATGCGCGCCGTCATCCGCATCATCGTGCTGCACGTTACCGACATGCAATGGCAACACCGCGCTGGTCTGCTCGACGCCAGCACCTTTGATAGCGTGCTGACCGTGACGCGTGGCATCTTCTCGCTGCCGGGTGTGCGCATCTGCTGGCAGATGATCCTGCCGCGCGTGTCAGCGACCGATAGGGCACTGGTCGAAACGCTATTGCTGAAGGATCAAGCGCCCGCCACTCACACCGATCTCACCGCGAGCTGGCAGAGCCTCGCGGCGCAGATGTATCCGCCACCCGATTGAATGCGACGCACGTTCAAAGCACCGTCGACGCGCGAAATGACAAGCGCGGCCATTTTGAGACCGGTAGTAGTCGATAACATCATTTGACAGAACGTCCGGCGCGTCGCAGTTTGTCATCCACAAGGCGGGATGCCGGCAGTAGGCCGCGCACAGCCCGAGCAGAGATCCGCGCCATGCCGGCGCTATACAGGTCAACGGGGAGCCTCACCTATGCGTATTCGCAAATACGATTTCGACTACAGCCGACGTTTTTTCCTGGACAAGACCGCGCGTGGCATCGGTGGCGCGGGCGTGCTGTCATCGCTGTGGGGCGAGATCTGCGCGGCCGGTGACATCACCAAGGCCTATCCCGACGAACTGCTCAGCATCGAGGCCTATACCAAGGGCCGCGTCAAACCCGGCGACGTAATAGACGTCGATAGTGTCGATCTGATCCAGGACCTCATCGATCCGATCCTCTACCAGGAGGTCAAACAGGACCGTCGCAAGTTCTACATCCAACCCGAAGAAAACGACGCCACCAAGCTCTTTCCGCCCTATTTCCTCGACGCCACTATCAAGAACCAAGGCCAGGCCAAGTTCGGCGATGACGGCAATGTCTATACCCTGGAGGGCAAGCCCTGGATCGGTGGCCTGCCCTTTCCCGACGTGCAGAACGGCTTCGAGGCGATCGCCAACATCACCTTGAGCTGGGGCCGCCACGACAAGGCGCTCTATCCCATTCCCGCCGTCACGCTCGATAAGGAAGGCTCGGCCAGATATGAATACGACTGGGTGTGGGGCGAGCAGCAATGCGCCGGCCTTGTGCATCCCGATGCCGGCGGCCCCTATTGGATGGGTCGCGAAGATCTCACGCGCATGCAGGTCATCTGGTTTACCTACACGCCGGAGATGAAGGGCACCGCCTTCCTGAGCCACTGGGCCTATGACCAGCGCAAGATCCCCGAACTGTGGGGCTATCTGCCGACCATCAAACGCGTACGCCGCTTTCCGGCCGATCAACGTTTTGAACCCTATATGCCGGGCATGAATCTTTATCTGTCGGACGCCTGGGCCTCGGGCGACCCGATGCTGACCTGGGGTAATTTCAAGATCGTGCATCGCGGCCCCATGCTCGGCTCGGTGCATTCGCAATGGCATGCCGACAATGAAAACTGGCTGCCACCGCTGGTCGGCGGCAAGCAAGACAAGACCTATTACTACATCGGCAAATCCCTGATCCCGGAAGTCATCGTGTTCGAAGGCGAGCCGACCGGCTACCCGCGCGCGCCAGCCAGCAAGCGTCGCATCTACATGGACGCACGCATGATGGGGCCGGGCATGGCGGTCACCTACGATCGTCGTGGCGAAATGTGGAAGGGCTTCGAAGGCGGTGGCTCCCAGGCCAAGACTGATACTCAACAGTTAAGCGCCAAGGATGGACGTCCGGAATGGAGCTGGTGGTGGGCCACCAGTCACGACGTGCAGCGCAACGATGTCACGCGCTTCCACCACGGCAAGCGCTGTCGCGGCTTTGATGGCGCGGCGCTGGATCCAGACTACAACCTGGTCGAGCAATACATGACCGAACAGGCGATACGTCGACTCGGTACCTGAGCGCACGCAGTATCAAGCACGCACCGCATTCAAACGCGGTGTCGTGCTTGGCGACGAGCAAGGCGCGCTGGCGCGCCTTCAAAATCGCAAGCCGAGGCCGAACAACAAACGCTGGCTGCTGGCGTCAAGACGCGTCGCAACACGGTCGCTCGGCGTCGCGCTGAAGAATTCGTGATCGAAGCTGCCAACATCCGTATAGCGATATTCGGCCCGCGCAAACCAGCCATGCGCCAGTGCAGTTTCTAGACCGGCGCCTAAGATCCAGCCCAAGCGGTTGGCGTTGAACTTCGCTTCGCGATCAGCCACGCACCAGGTGCCACCGCGCAGACAACTGACACGATAGCGTTGATGTTGCGCGGCGAGGCCTGCGGTCAGATAGGCCAGCGTGTTGGCCTTGAGATTGCGCCCAATGCGCGCGCGCAGGCTGGTATCCCAGCGCGTAGCGGCCACCACCACATCGGGGCTCGCACGTAGGCGCTTCGCGCGATCGCTGCCCGGTATGCCGGTGACATAGTCATCGGCATCGACCCGTCCGAAATCCGCTTCCACGCCCAGCAACCAGGCGCGATAACGCAGAGCGCGACCGATAAAGGCACCGCCATAGGCCGCGCGGCTATCGAAGTCGACGTCGCGCGTATTCGCTATCGGCACAAGCGTCGGCACGGACAAGGAGCGCGTATGCCATCCAGCGTGGCGCCAATAGGGTCCGGCGACGAAACCGCCATAGCCACCGCGCCAGGGATCGACCGGCGCGACACCGTCGCTCATGCCGGCGGCCACGCGCTCGAGCGAGATTTCCACACCCAGGCTGAAGGCCTGGGTATAGAGACTCGCACCGGCCGAAGCGGCGAAGCGCGTGTCCGAACCATCGCTGAAATCCACCACGCGTGTGTCACCACGCCCCAACAGCCAGCGTTGAAAATCGTAGCGCAAATGCAGACGCATGTCGGCGCGGAACTGGTAAGCCAGTTCCGCACCGACCGCGAACATATCGACGCTGCGAAAGCTCTCGGTGAACAGCAAAGAACGCAGATGGTGATGATCGCGATCCTGCGCCCTGGCCCAGGCCGAACCAATACCTTGCAAGCTGAGTTCAAAGGCACCGACAGTGCGCGACCACCGCACACCGAGCGTCGGCGTGCGCCAGCGCTGCCCATAAGAAATGCCGGCGCCCGGTGTCCAAGGCCCCGCGTAATTGGAGTCACCGCCGTAGCTGCGCCAGTCATAGGACTGCCATTGATAACCGAGCAAGGCACTGACATCACCCAGCCGATGATGCAGCAGGCGCACATCGAGATCGGCGTTGAGTTCCAGCGCGCGTTCGAGTTGCGTGTCGTGCTGGGTGGAGACGCACAAGGTGCCGCCGCCCGCCGCTGACGGACAATCGTCGAGATTGAAATCGTAGTCGAACATGTCGGCGCTGTTGCTGCGATTGGTCGCGCCCTGCAGGCGGAACGCCAACCATGGGCGCGGCCGCCAGGCGAGCCCGACACGCATCATCGCGACATTGTCGAGATCCCAATCGAGTCGACTGACCGTCGCCCCACCGGCGTCGGGGTCGAAGACGAATTCACGCGCGCGGCCGCGTAACACGCCGAGGTCTAGCGAGACATCGATAGTCGCCGCAGGGCTGGGCACGTCGGGCGTCGCTTCCGGCTGGTCGTCGACCGTCGCGTCGGCGGCGAGCGCCATCGCGCTTGCCAGGATCAGCAGGCTGGTAAACACCATGACGATGATCCTGCGGTGCGCCCGACGCGCATTCGAATTTTGATCAAGGCACGCCAGATGAGACTTGTCGGTGACAGTGGCGGCTAGCATGGATCGATGGGTATAAAAATCTTGCAGACCTCGCCCCACAAGAGCTAGTGCGTCGCGCGGCCATCGCCCCGCAACACATACTGCGTCACCCCCGACTCGAAATGACTGACATGCAGCGTGACACGCGCGCCTTGCGCGAGCTTGCGTGTGCGAAACACCCGCACCTGCTGGCCATCGTCGAGCGTGATGAGATAGGCGTGTTGATAGATTTCACTGACGACGCCACCGGCCTCGCTCGCGCTGACGACCTCGCCGGGTGCGCCACCCATCTGCCACCACAACGCCAACAGCACCGGCAGGACGACGAATAAAAGAACGCGCGCCAGACGGTTGCGCAGCAGCGTCGCCAGCCAACGGATGAGGTGCTGCTGGCGCAGACTAGAAGGCCTCGGCCGCCAAGCTCATGAGATTCTCTGCACCCGCTTCGACCCGCGCGCGATGCACCGCCGTCTCGGGCAGCATGTGTGAAAAGAAATAACGCGCCGTCACCAACTTGTTCTGATAGAAGCTCGCGTCGCCTTCACCACGCGCCAGCGCAGCCTGGGCGGCCTGCGCGATCTGACCCCACATGTGCCCGAACATCACCAGTGCCATGAGATGCAGATAGGGCACGGCGGCGGCGGCGGCGTTGTCGGGCTTCAGCATCGCGTTGCGCATGAGCCAGCCGGTAGCGCGCTCCAGATCGGCCTGCGCGCAACCGAGCGCCGCGACCATCGGGCCAATGGTTTCATCGTCCTTCTGGGCGGCGATGAAGTCGGCGACGATCTTCATGTAGGTACGCAGCGCGCGTCCGCCATTGGCCGGCAGCTTGCGGCCGACGAGATCGAGCGCCTGAATGCCATTGGTGCCTTCATAGATCATCGCGATGCGCGCGTCGCGCACGAACTGCTCCATACCCCATTCGCGGATATAGCCGTGACCACCAAAACACTGTTGGGCGTTGGTCGCGTTCTCATAGCCCTTGTCAGTGAAATAAGCCTTGATGACCGGCGTCAACAGACCGATCAGATCATCGGCCTGGGTGCGTGCTTCCTCGCTGTCGGCGACATGCGTCAGATCAACCTGTAGCGCACCCCACAGTGCGAGGGCGCGCGCACCTTCATTGAAGGCCCGCCCGTTCATCAACATGCGGCGCACGTCGGCATGCACGATGATAGGGTCGGCCGGGGCCGAGGCATTCTTGGGGCCGCTCAGTGCACGGCCCTGAATGCGATCACGCGCATAGTGGGCAGCGTTCTGGCAGGCCACTTCCGAGATCGCAAGACCCTGCACGCCCACGCCTAGACGCGCGGCATTCATCATGATGAACATCGCGCGCATACCCTTCTCTTTCTCACCGATGAGATAGCCCGTCGCGGCGTCGTAATTCAACACGCAGGTGGCGTTGCCGTGGATGCCCATCTTCTCTTCGATGGCGCCGCAGCTGACGGCATTGTGCACGCCGGGAGTGCCATCGGCGTTCAACAGAAACTTGGGCACGATGAACAAGGAAATGCCGCGCACGCTGTCCGGCGAATCGGGCATCTTGGCCAACACCAGATGAATGATGTTCTCACTCATGTCGTGCTCGCCGGCGGAGATGAAGATCTTGGTGCCGGTGATGCGATAGCTGCCATCGATCTCCGGCTCGGCGCGGGTGCGCAACAGGCCGAGGTCCGTGCCGCAATGGGGCTCGGTGAGATTCATGGTGCCGGTCCACACGCCTTCGGCCATCTTCGGCAGATAGGTTTGCTGCTGCTTGGCGGAACCGACCGCGCGTATCGCCGCCATCGCGCCAAGCGTGAGACCGGGATACATGGCGAAGGCCATGTTGGAGGAAATCAAGAATTCCTCAAAGGCATTGGCGATCACATGGGGTAAGCCCTGGCCACCGAATTCGGTCGGCACCGCGAGTCCCATCCAACCGCCGGCGCAGAACTGTTGATAGGCCTCCTTGAATCCAGGCGGCGCCGTCACCCGCCCGTCGGCATGGCGCGTACAACCGACCTCATCGCCGATCTGATTCAAGGGCTGCAACACCTGCTCGACGAACTTCGCGCCTTCTTCGAGGATGGCCGCGACAAGATCGGGTGTCGCTTCCGAAAAGCCCGGCAAATGGGCGTAATCGGCGATGCGGATAACCTCGTTCAGAACGAACTGGGTGTCGGCGACGGGCGCCTTGTAGCTCGGCATGATGTGCTTTCCTTAGGTGTAGGCGGCCGTCTTATGGTCGGCTGCGACCATTCTGGCATTGTCCCGCTACGGCGTTAAGCCGGCGACGGATCAGCGCTTGCCCGTCGCGTCGGCCATCGCTTCACCTGCGCCGCGCTTCGGTCGTATAGTCGGGCGACATCAACCAACACACAGGGGAGACACCATGGCCAGTCCACAAGCCGCCGCCATCGATATTTTGTTCGACAGTTTCGTCGCCGCACTCAGCGCCAATCCGCAGATGGGCATCGATGAGTTGCGCGACCTGCTGGAGAAATGCGGCGACCTGGCCGCCGATCCGGGTGGTGTCGACTATCTCGAGGCGGATGCCGATGGCACGCCCTGCCTGTGGGCGGTACCCAAGGGCGCGGCCCAGGATCGCGTGCTGCTGTGCCTGCATGGCGGCGGTTGCGTGACCGGCTCGCGCTTCTCGCATCGCAAAATGTTCGCTCACATCGCCAAGGCGGTCGGCTGCCGCGCGCTGATCGTCGATTACGGCCGCGCGCCCGAGCATCAGCATCCCTCGCAGGTCAACGAATGCGTGAAGGTCTATGAATGGCTGATGGCGCAGGGCATCAAAGCCGCCCATATCGCCACCGTCGGTGATTCGGCCGGCGGCAATCTGTGCACGACCATGGTATTGGGTGCCCGAGCCCGTGGTCTGCCCCTGCCGGCGGCGGTCATGCCGCTCTCGCCCTGGTACGACATGGAAGGGACCGCACCGTCGTTCGAGACCAATGCCAAGGTCGAGCGCCTGATCTCGAAAGAGATGTCGGTCAACATGGCGCAGCTCTATATCGGCGCCACTTCACCGCGCGACCCGCTGGTCAATCCGCTGTTCGCCGATTTCGCAGCTTATCCACCGACCTACATTCAGGTCGGCGGCTACGAAGCGATCATGGACGATGCCCTGCGCGTCGCCGAGCGCGCCAAGGCCGCCGGTGTCGACGTGCGCTGCGAGGTCTTCCCGGAAATGCAGCATGTGTTCCAGTTCATGGCCGGCCATGCGCCAGAAGCCGACGACGCCATCAAGAAGCTCGCCGCTTGGGTGAAACCCAAGCTCGGTCTCAACTGAGCTGCTCGGGCGAGCCCAGCCAAGGCTCGCCCATACCGCTGCCATTCCATGCGCGGCAAGGATCAGGCGCTGCGCGGGAGTTGATCGAGGCCTGCGATGATTTCGTAACAGAGCGCGATGGTCGGCGCGGCGACCGCGAGGCGCGTCGCTTCGCGCAGCGCATAGCCAAGCGTCTCGTGCACTTCGAGACGACGACCCGCCTCGAAATCCTGTAGCGCCGACATGCGATGGGTCGGCGCCTCGGCGATGAGCTTGCGGCCGATGTCGCGCAGGATCTCGGCGGCGGCGGCCGGCTCGGCGGCCTGCGCAACGCTCATCACCGGGATCGGCGACTGATCGACGAGGCTAATGCCGCGCGCCGTGGCCAGCGCCACCGCTTCCTTGATCAACTTCACACCGACCGCCGCGAGACCGTCGTTCGCGAGATACACGCCGGTGGTGGTGCGCGCGATCACCGCCAGCGTGAACATCGCCAGCCAACCGACAAACTTCGACCATTCCACCGTCTCGATATCGTCGATCGCCGGCGTGATGACACCGGCCGCGTCGATGATCGCGGCAATAGTGCGCGGATCGGGGCCGCGATAAGCCGGCAAGGCACCGAGAGGCATGCGCACATTGCGCGTGAACAACACTTCGCCATCGGCCAGCAACTCGCCGCTGACATTGGCCATGCAACCGAGCACGCACTTCGGTCCATAGATCGCCGCCAGTTGTTCATTCTTCATCACGCCGTTGGCCACCGAGAACACCGCACTCGGCGACAAGGCGCGCAATGACGTGAGCGCCTCGTCCATCTGATAAGTCTTGACGGTGTAGATGAGCACGTCTGGATGGTCGATGGGCGCACCGGGCTCACGCACCGTACACGGCACATCGAATTCACGCAGACCACGCAGGCGCAGCCCCTGACGCTTGATCTGCGCGGCGCGCGTGCCGCGTGCGACCATCACGACGTCACGACCGGCCGCGATCAAATGCGCGCCGAGGATAGTGCCAAGCGCGCCAGCGCCGACAATGGTGAACTGCATGGTCATGTCACTCTGCTGCCACGGATGGGGACAGTATACGAAGCGCGCGCGACGCGCGGAGCTTGCGGCCAGCCGGCATCGCGTATTGCCAGATGGGCGGCTTCAGTCCACCTTAAGCACCATGAGCACTGACAGCCTATTGCCGCCGGGTCCGCGCCAGCACCCCGTCGTGCAACTGCTGCGCTATTCCTTCAAGCCGCTCGAATATCTTGAGGACTGCGCACGCTACGGCGAGACCTTCACCATGCGCCTCGCCGGTTTCGGCGAACTCGTACAACTGACTCGCCCTGAAGATATCCGTGAGGTGTTCCGTGGCGATCCGAGCGTGCTGCATGCCGGCGAAGCCAATGTCCTGCTCGCGACCCTGGTCGGACAGACCTCGGTGCTGGTACTGGACGACGAACGCCATGCGCGCCAGCGGCGCGCGCTGCTACCACCCTTGAAGGGCGAGCGCATGCGCACTTTCTTCGATGCCATGCAGAGCGAAGCCCTGGCGGTGGCCGAACACTGGGCGCAAGGCCGCGTGGTGCGCGCCGACACCGCCATGCAGGGTGTGACCTTGCGCGTCATTTTGCGCGCGGCTTTAGGCGTCGACGCGGGCGCTGATTTCGAGGATCTGCAAGCGAGCATGGGCCGCCTGCTGCGCGAGATCCGTCATCCCTTGGTGTTAATTCTGTGGCGCTTGTTTCCGCCGAGGCGCTTTGAAAACTCGCGCCTGCTGCCCTTCTATCGTCTGCGACGACGCTTCGACGCGCGCCTTTATCAGGTGATCGCTGCACAACGCGCCGTACCGGCAGCCGCTCGCGCGCCCTGTCTGCTGAGCGATTTGCTCGAAGTCGAATACGAAGACGGACGCGGCATGAGCGATGTCGAGTTGCGCGATGCGCTGGTCACGATTCTGGCCGCCGGTCACGACACCACCGCCTTGTCGCTGGCCTGGGCGCTGGAGCAGATCCTGCCGCGCGCCGACGTGGTGGCGCGCATCGAAGCCGAATTGCGCAGCGTGTGCGATGGCGCATTGCCCGGCCCGGAACACGTGGCGCGCCTCGACTACCTGGACGCCGTGATCCGCGAAAGCCTGCGCCTGCGCTCGATCCTGACCTTCGTGGTGCGCATGGTGAAGGCGCCCATCACCATCAACGGCGTGAGCTATCCACCCGGCGTCATGCTATGCCCCGCCATCCATCTGCTCCATCAACGCGCGGACCTCTATCCCGAACCGCGCAGCTTTCGCCCCGAACGCTTTCTGGAACGCAAATTCGCGCCCCATGAATGGGATCCCTTCGGTGGCGGCAACCGCGCCTGTCTCGGCCAGGCCTTCGCCTTGTATGAGATGAAGGTGGTGCTGGCGACCTTGTTCAGCGTGCTCGAAATGAAGCGCCCCAAGGGCGCAGTCTCGCGGCCGGTGCGGTGTGGGATTTCGATCGGGGCGAGTGATGGCGTGAAGCTGACGGCGAGGAAGCGGCAGCTATAAGCTGCCCATGGTCTTTCTCTGTGGTCGCCGGTCTTGCCCTCTCTTCCTTGTGGGTCAGACTTTAGTCTGACATTCAATGACACGGCCATGCCCCCTTGCAAGCAATGTCAGACTGAAGTCTGACCCACAAGGAGAGAGAAAGAAGGGCTGCGCTTGCGCATTTCCCCCCCGTATTCGCTGTTAAACTCGCGCTATCGCCCGCACTCACCAGGAAACGCCCATCATGCGCTGTGAAGTGGTTGCCATCGGCACCGAACTCTTGCTTGGTCAAATCGTCGACACCAACTCGTCGTGGATAGGCGAGCAGCTGGCGATGGCCGGCATCGATTCCCATTTTCAAACCAAGGTCGGCGACAATCTCGCGCGCATCGTCGACAGCATCCGTCTCGCGCTGTCGCGCAGTGACGCGGTGATCTGCTGCGGCGGCCTAGGGCCGACCCAGGACGACATCACGCGTGAGGCGATTGCGACCGTGATGGGCGTCGACATGGCGCGACATGACGACATCGCCGCGCGCATCCGCCACATCTTTGAATCGCGCGGGCGGGTGATGAGCGACAACAATCTGCGCCAGGCCGACGTGCCGCTAGGCGCCAGCACTATTCCCGATCAGCCCGGCACCGCGCCGGGCCTCATCTGCCCGCTAGGCGAGCAAGTGTTGTACGCCGTGCCGGGCGTGCCCTATGAAATGCACGTCATGATGAACGGCACCATCCTGCCGGATCTCAAACGTCGCGCCGGACTGTCGAGCGTGATCGCGAGCCGCACGCTACGCACCTGGGGCCACAGCGAGTCGCGTCTCGCCGAATTACTTGCACCGCGTATCGACGCGCTGGAGGCGAGCGGCAATCCGACTATCGCCTTCCTCGCCAGCGGCATCGAAGGCATCAAGGTACGCATCACCGCCAAAGCCGCCGACCAGGCCAGCGTGGCCACCCTCATCGCCGAAGAAGAAGCGCGCGTGCGCGAAGTGCTCGGCCACTATGTGTTCGGCATCGACGAGCAGACCATGGAATCGGTGGTGCTCGACCTGTTGCGCGAACGCGGCCAGACGCTCGCCATCGCCGAAGTGACCAGTGGCGGCATCGCCAGCCAACGCCTGTCGGCGCTCGATGGCGATGGCGTGGTATTCCGTGGTGGCGTGGTCGCGAGTGCGGGCATTGTGCGCGAGAACGTGCTGGGTGTAGCGGCGGCCAGCGTCGGCACGCGCGCAGCGGCGGCAGCCATGGCGAGCGCCGTGCGCAGCCGCTTTGGCACCGACATCGGTCTCGCCACCACCGGCGAACACGATCTCGGCAAGATTGCCGGCACCAATGCCGGCACCACTTATCTCGGCATCGCCATCGGCGACGAAGTGCGGGTCGAAGAAGTGCGTCTGCCCGGCGATCGCGAACGGGTCAGGCAATTCAGCGTGATCAGTTTGTTGAACGCACTGCGCCTGCGCCTGAGCTTGGATAGCTGGGCACCGCAAAGAGATTTTTAGCCCGCAGCTCCATGCGCAAGCTTGCAGGTGCGAATTCATTTCCTTGGTGGGTCAGACTTCAGTCTGACACTCACTCAGCCTCGACAGGTCATGAATGTCAGACTGAAGTCTGACCCACAATAGCAAGCTCGGAGAGCGAGGCTGCACGAAGATGCCAATACGGTGGGTGTAGATCTGAATCGGTTTATCTCGCGAAACAAAGCGCTTGGCACGTGACTCAGCCAATATCCGCCGCGCGCCATAAATACCAGCTTGCGACGGTGCGATAGGGCGCCCAGCGTTCGCCATAGCGCGCGAGTTCGCGCGGCACCGGCATATCCTTCTTGCCGAAAGTCAGCGCATAGCCTTTGCGTATGCCGAAATCATCTACCGGT
>JAYWAC010000303.1:0-3378 GCA_043782755.1 Pseudomonadota bacterium
CGTAAGGCCAACAAGTAGCCTTCACGCTCGGTGAGTAGTGGACGGGCCGCTTAGCGGCCCGTTTTCGTTTGGGGAGCCCTTATCTTTCTATTGTGGTTAGCAGGCGGTTGGGAAAATAAACCTGACACCATTTCCCATTTTCCTCAGGCCAGCGCCCGCGACACGACCTCGAAAGTATCCCTCGACAAACCCTCGGTATCCCTTATCCGCATCAATGCTGCCTGCGCATGGACCTGATGTCGCGCGTCGAATTTCCGCCACCGATCAAACGAACGCGCCATGCGCGCCGCGACCTGGGCGTTGTGCGGATCGAGCGCGATGACCTGATCGGCGGCGAAGGCGTAGCCGCTGCCGTCGGCGGCGTTGAAACGTACGTGATTGCCCTGACAGAAAGCGCCGATGAGCGCGCGCACCTTGTTCGGATTGCGCATATCGAAAGCTGGGTGCGTGAGCAGACCCTGCACTTCCTTAAGCGTGTTGGGTAGTCGCGAACTCGCCTGCACGGCGAACCACTTGTCGACTACCAAGGATTCGTCCTGCCATTTTTCGTAGAACCAGCGCAGGGCTTCGACGCGTTCGGCACAGTCGCTATTGGCGAGTGCCGACAGCGCGGCCATCGCATCGGTCATGTTGTCGGCGTCCTGCAACTGCGACAGGGCTAGCGCTTGCAGTTCGGCGGTTTCAAGTTCAAGCAAAAAGCTCAAGGCGAGATTGCGCAGACTGCGGCGTCCGGCCGATATGGGATCGGGCGAGTAGGGGCCAGCAACAACATGGCTCATGTAGAGCTGCCGCCATTCGGATTCAAAGCGCGCGGCGAGATGACGACGCAGTGTCAGGCGCGCGTCGAGAATCGCGTCGGCATCGACTTCGTCCAATTGCTCGGCGATATAGCCAGCCGCCGGCAGGCTCAGGGCCTCGGCGGCAAAGGCCGGGTCGTGGGCGGCATCGGCGATCACGCGCCCGCAGGCCGCAATGAAATCCTCCGGCCAGCTCGGTGCACGACCGGCGCGTATTGCGGCGATGGCGGCCAGTAATACATCCAAGGCCAGGCGTTGACCGGCTTCCCAACGGTTGAAGGGGTCGCCGTCGTGGGCCATCAAGTGCGCGAGATCCGCCGAGCTGTAGTCACAACGCAGGACCACCGGCGCAGAGAAACCGCGCAACAGCGAAGGCACAACGGTGCTATCGACGTCCTCAAACACCCATTGCGTCTGCGCGTCACACAACGACAGTACGCGACTGCCGGCCGTGGCCTTGGTCTCGCCACGCAGTCGCAAGGGGATCTCGCGACCCGCGCTATCCAACAGCGCGAGGCAGACAGGGATCTGGAAAGGCAGCTTGCTGTCTTGGCCCGGCGTCGGCGGACATTCCTGCGCGAGGTGCAGCGTGTAGCGACGCGCCTGTGCGTCATAGCTGCCGCGCGCCGTCACTACCGGCGTGCCAGCCTGAGCGTACCAGCGTTTGAACTGCACGAGGTCGACACCCGACGCATCCTGCATGGCGGCGACGAAATCTTCGGTGCATACCGCCTGGCCATCGTGACGTTTGAAATACAGATCCATACCGGCACGAAAGTGCTCCGGCCCGAGCAAGGTATGAATCATGCGCACCACTTCCGCACCCTTATTATAGACGGTGGCGGTGTAGAAATTGCTGATCTCGATGAAGGACTCCGGCCGCACCGGATGGGCCATGGGGCTAGCATCCTCGGGGAATTGCGCGGCGCGCAGCACGCGCACTTCCTGGATGCGCTGCACGGCATGGGAGTAGCGATCGCCGCCATATTGCTGATCGCGGAACACCGTCAGGCCTTCCTTCAGACTCAACTGGAACCAGTCGCGGCAAGTCACACGATTGCCCGTCCAGTTGTGGAAGTATTCGTGAGCGACCACGCGGTCCAGCATCATGAAGTCCATGTCGGTTGCGGTATCGGCGCGCGCCAGCACGTACTTGGTGTTGAAGATGTTGAGCCCTTTGTTCTCCATCGCGCCCATGTTGAAGTCGCCGACGGCGACGATCATGTACTGGTCAAGATCGAGTTCGAGACCGAATACTTCCTCGTCCCAACGCATCGCGGCCTTCAACGCCTCCATCGCGAAGGCGCATTGGTCGAGCTTGCCCGGTTCAACAAATAGCTTGAGCTTGACGGTGCGTCCCGAGCAGGTGACGAAGTCGTCTTCCCGTGCATCGAGACGCGCGGCGACCAGTGCAAACAGATAAGACGGTTTCGGAAACGGATCGATCCAGCGCGCCCAGTGCCGGCCGTCGGCTTCGTCACCACCAGCGTCGAGATTGCCGTTTGACAGCAACAGCGGAAAGCTCGCGCGTTCAGCGTGAATGACCGTGGTGTAACGCGCCATCACATCAGGTCGATCGATGAAGTAGGTGATGCGCCGAAAGCCTTCGGCCTCGCACTGCGTAAAGTAGCCGTCCTGCGAGGCATAGAGACCCATCAACTGGGTGTTCTGCTCGGGGTGGATGCGCACCACGGTAGTGAGCGTGAAACGCGCTGCTACCGTTGTGATGGTGAGATGTTCGCTATTGAGTTGGTATTCGCCGACCGCGAGTTCGCGACCATCGACGGCGACGCTCACTAATTCCAGACCATCGCCATTCAATTGCAACGGTGCCGCAGGATCGCCGCCGGCATGGCGCGTTATTTCCAGCACCGCGCGCACCACCGTGGCATCACTTTGGATATCGATGTCGAGTGCGACATTCGAGATCAGGTAAGCGGGTGGACGATAGTCTTTGAGATAGGTGGTCTGCGGTGTGGGATTCAACATGGATGATGCTTACTCGACGATGACGTGTTCTTCGGTGAGAAGGATGGCGATGTTGGAGGCTGTGCCCGTCGCGCCGTCGCGCGCGTACTGGCCTTCCGGGGTATTGAACACTGCGTCCATCTCCGCTTTGGTTCTGAACCACACTTCGGCCATGCCATCGAAAGCCTGATCCGGCGTAGTGCAGAGGTTGATGTGGTACTTCACCAGCCCCGGCCATTTTTTTACCTTGGGCGCGTGCTCGGTCAGCCACCAGGTTTTGAAGGCTTCGAACGCCATGCCATGGGGACGTTTGATGATGCCGATGACTTTATACATCTCGGTTCTCCGCGTAACTGTCGTTGAGTGACAAGTTAGCCCCGGGGCAGAGTCCAGGCAAATGCAGGTTTGTGCTTTGCCAGGAATGTCAGACTGAAGTCTGACCCACAATCCACTGCCAAGCAGTCTAGAATTGGCCGCAGTTCTCGAGCACTCTGTGGGTCAGACTTCAGTCTGACATTCCTTCCTAGCGCCTAATACCCCTGATACTTCCCGTCCCTACGCTCGCGGAACGCGCTGATGGCCTCGGCGTGATCCGGCCCGCCCTTGGCGATCG